>JBJHAY010000290.1:0-4563 GCA_050485205.1 Gammaproteobacteria bacterium | reverse complement strand
ATTCATGCCCATGCGGCCGACGGTCTCGCGAATGTCGTGGGCGGCAGCCACTGGATCAGGGTTGCCATTGGGGCCTTCGGGGTTCACGTAGATCAGTCCCATCTGAGTGGCACCGAGAGGACGTTCCAGCGTGCGACCGTCACTGTGGCGCTGGTCACCCAACCACTCACCCTCGGAACCCCAGTAAACATCAGCAGGTTGCCAGGCGTCCTCGCGCCCCCCGGCAAAACCGAGGATGTTGAAGCCCATGTCTTCCATGGCCACGGTGCCGGCCAACACCATCAGGTCGGACCAGGATAGTTTGTTGCCATACTTCTGCTTGATGGGCAGCAACAGGCGTTGGGCCTTGTCCAGGTTGGCGTTGTCGGGCCAACTGTTGAGTGGGGCGAAACGCTGCATGCCGCCATCGGCGCCCCCCCTGCCATCCAGGGTGCGGTAGGTACCGGCGCTGTGCCAGGACATGCGGATGAAGAATGGACCGTAATGGCCGTAATCCGCGGGCCACCAATCCTGGGAAGTACGCATCACCTGGGCCAGGTCGCGCTTGAGTGCATCAAGGTCCAGGCTCTCGAAGGCTTCGCCGTAGTTGAAATCAGGGGTCAGTGGATTGGCGGATGTCTCGTTGTGACGTAGGGGGGAAAGATCCAGGCGGTTGGGCCACCAGTAGTCATTGTTGGGGGAGTCATTCTGGGCGTTGGCGGGCAGCATGGGCGCGAACGCGGCAGTACCGAGCGCGCACATGGTGACCAGGGAAAGGGTTTTTCTCAACATCTTGCACCTCTAATTCGTTGCGCTGAATAACCATTACCTACGGCTGGTGCCTGGCAATGGATTGAATTGGCTGGCTTGGTGGCCATTTGATGAGCTCACCAGGTCCAGTGAGGGTTTTATAGCAAGATGGCATTGATATTAAAAATATATCTTTTAAAATAAATCAATCCATTTAAACTATTGAAATGCTTCAATCCAAGCCCCATGACGTTATTGCAGCCCGATCAAGGCTCGCCCACATCCAAAAAAATCCAACTGGCGCCATCATGGGTAGGCGTGGTAAAAGAGCCCGCCGTATTACTCCAATTTTTCCAAAGGAGCGTGTATGACTGAGCCAGGATCAAAATCAACCAACATGGATCATATTCTTCCTGCAATCTTTCTCTCCCAAGGCAACGAACTCCCGTCCCTTTCCAATGCCATTCCAGAAGTTCTCGAGCGCATCCGCCAGCATCTCGACATGGAAGTCGCATTCGTGTCTGAATTCAGAGAGGGAGAGAGAGTGTTCCGTCATGTGAAGCACGACCCCACGCAAGAGCCGATCATCCGACCAGGGGATAAAGGCCCTTTGGAGGAAAGCTACTGCCAGCGTGTCGTTGACGGTCGCTTGCCGGAAATCATCACTGATGCGCAAAAGCTGCCTGCCGCGCTGGAATTGCCTGTGACCAAAGCCTTGCCGGTAGGCGCTCACATGAGCGTGGCTATCCAGCTATCTGATGGGCGTGTCTATGGAACTTTCTGCTGTTTCAGTTGCAGACCCGATCCAAGTCTCGATCAGCGTGACCTGGCAATGATGCGTGTCTTCGCCGATTTCGTGGCCAAGTTGATCGAACAGGATGAGTCAGAAATGGAAGTCACCCGGCAAAAAATCGCTACTGTCCGCGAGACCTTGGACCAGAAACTTTATTCGCCGGTTTATCAACCGATTTATGATCTGTCCCGCCAGCGGGTGGTCGGCTTCGAAAGTCTTACCCGTTTTTCCGCCGAGCCTCGCCGCTCTCCGGACTTATGGTTCAACGAGGCCAACGAAATTGGCCTGGGCCCTGAATTGGAAAGTGCTGCCATACAGCATGCCATGGACATACTGCCTCATCTTGGTTCTGGCATTTATCTTTCCGTCAACCTTTCGCCCTGTCATATCCTCACAGGCAGCATCCACAACATTTTGAAGAACGCGCCGCTGGATCACATCATTCTCGAAGTCACGGAACACGAAGCAATAGAGGATTACAGCGCATTCCTGGATACCATCACGCCTTTGAGGAAGCAGGGGCTGCGGCTGGCGGTGGACGACGCCGGCGCGGGCTTCGCGAGCTTCAATCATGTCCTGCAACTGGATCCGGACCTGATCAAGCTCGATATCAACCTGACACGAAACATCGACCAGGATGCCAAACGCCGGGCTCTCGCTGCCGCCCTGATCAGTTTTGCCCAGGAATCCGGCATTATCGTGGTGGCCGAGGGAGTGGAAACAGCAGCCGAACTGGAAACCCTGAAAAAACTTCGTGTTCCCAAGGGACAGGGTTATTATCTCAACCGCCCACTGCCCATGGATCAAGCCATGGCCTTGCTCTGAATATTGAACCCGGTCGCAAATTCCACTACAGCCCAATACACTGCTTTGGAATAAGCAGCCGTCCGTCCTCGTCAACCGGGTGCCAATATCATTAAAGGAGGCATTCGTGATGAGAACTCAATTTTCCCCCAAGTTGTTGACCATGGCATGCGCCATGATTCTGGGTAGCCATCTTGCCCAGGCCCAGGAAGTAGAGGCCGAAGCCAGCGTTGCAGTACAAGCGGAAGTGCAAGTGGAGGCCGGTGAAACTGCCAGTGCACAAGCTTCTGGCAATCTTGTCAGCCAAGCCGCGGTAGAAGCAGGACAGGAAGTATCCGTGGCAGTACAGGCTGCCAGGGAAAACGGAGAATCCATATCGGCAGCCGCCCGCGCCAGTGGCCAGAATGTGGCTGCCCGCGTAAGAGAAGCTCAGGAGCAAAGCCGTCAGGAAGCGGAACGCGGTCGTGACAGAGCCAGGGAAGAGGCGGATCGCAATCGGGAACGCGCCAGGGAACAGGCAGATCGTAATCGCGAGCGCGCTCTTGATCTGGCCGAACGCAATCGCGCCCGCGCCAGGGCGGAAACCGAGACCAGGGTCGAGAGTGGCGTCCGCATCGGCAACCAGATTCGTCGTGAAGTTGGAGATGACCTGCGTCGCCCCCTGCGAGAAGAAATGAACCGTCCGGTCAGGGAACAAGTGCGCGAGCAGATTCGCGGCAACGTCGATGCCGATGTGCAGGTAGCCGTGGCAGGCCAGGTGAACGCCTCAGTGCGTGAAGCCGTGAATGGCAACGTGCGCACTTCGGTATCCGAAGAAGTGCGTGGCAACGTCGGTACCCAGGTGCGGGAAAATGTGCGCCAGGATGTACGCGGTAATGTCAGCACGGCGGTCAATAATGAAATTGCCACCGCCGTCAACAGCTCGGTGCGTGAGAACCTGCGGGTCGGCATCAATACCCTGGGTGGCCGCTGATCGCGATCACCACTGGCAAGTCAAGGGCCGGCACCAAAAGTGCCGGCCCTTTCACAGATGCCTGATTAAAACTGTATTATTTTTTTGTATCATGCCCAGGAGATCAACATGACGCGGTATCCCATGCCATCATCAGCCAAAACCCTGCCAATGGCTATCTCCTCCTGCCTGTTGTTGCTGGCCGCAGCCACCACCGACCTGAGAGCACAGGAGAGTCAACAGGAAGAAACTTTTTCTGTCTCCGGCGCCATCGCCCTGGGTGCCGAGCACAACAACAACCTCAGCATCACCGAACTGGAAACCGCTTCCGGGCAATCAGACGTGGCCGCCACACTGGATGCCAACATTGATCTCAGCTGGCGTCCAAGCTCACGACTCAGCCTGGACACGGGTTACAGTTACACAGCCAGCCGCTACCAGGATGTGACTGCCTTCGACCTCGACATGCATCTGTTGTACGCCGATATCAGTTATGCCTTTGACTGGCTGACTCTGGGTGCCAATCACTACTACGCTGATGCCGATCTGGGCGGCGACAGTTTTCTGACCCTGAAACAGTCATCCCTGTACGCGGGCAAGTTGATCGGTGAGCAGTGGTTTCTGCGCGGTGCTCTGAATTTCGTGCGCAAGGATTTTGATACTTTCACCGAACGTGACGCCGACACTGATGGTTTCGGCCTTGATGGTTTCTGGTTTTTCAACGAAGGGCGCAGCAATCTCAGCCTTGGCTATGCCTTCGAGGATGAACAGACCCGTGGGGCTTCCTTCGTTTACAAGGCTGACACCGTGCGTCTGCGTTTCAGTCACCGCTTCAATCTGTGGGGCAAGGAAGCGCGCTTTCAGACCGGCTATCGCTGGCATGACCGGCGCTATCCCAATATCACGCCCAGCATCGGCGTGCCCAGGGATGACACCCACAAGGTTGCCGATGCCAGGCTGGAAGTGACGGTGTGGAAAAGTCTGGCGGTGTTGGCACGCTGGGAAAATGGAAATTATCGTTCCAATTTACCCAGTGCGGACTTTTCTGACAACCGGCTGTCATTGGCTGCCAGACTCTCCTTCTGAGTTCCCTTGGTGCTGGGTTCAGTGGCTCTTCTGTAATGCAAGATTGGTGGCCTGGTGCTGGGTTCAGTGGCTCTTCTGTAATGCAAGATTGGTGGCCTGGTGCTGGGTTCAGTGGCTCTTCTGTAATGCAAGATTGGTGGCCTGGTGCTGAGCTCGGTGGCTCTTCTGTAATGCAAGATTGGTGGCCTGGTGCTGGGTT
>JBJHAY010000289.1:0-4637 GCA_050485205.1 Gammaproteobacteria bacterium | reverse complement strand
GGCATGAGCAGCGTCAAGATTTACGTCCCCCGCGAGACCACGGCCGCCTCCCTTGGCGCCGAGCAGTTGGTCCATGTGATCAGGACCGAAGCCGGTTACCGTAATCTGAATATCGAAATCGTACGCAACGGCTCACGTGGCGCCTGCTGGCTGGAGCCCCTGGTGGAAGTGGAAACACCCGCGGGTCGCGTCGGCTATGGCCCGGTGCAGCCGGAAGACGTGCCAGAACTGTTCGACGCCGGCCTGTTGCAGGGTGGCAAGCATCGCCTGAGCCTGGGCGTGGTGGACGAGTTGCCGTGGTTCAAGCAGCAGGAGCGTCTCACTTTTGCCCGCTGCGGCCTGATCGACCCTCTTTCCGTTGAGGCCTACCGCGCCCTGGGCGGCTTCAGCGGTCTGCAGAAAGCCCTTGCCATGAGTGGTGAGGCCATCATCCAGGAAGTGCTCGACTCCGGCCTGCGTGGCCGTGGCGGCGCCGGCTTCCCCACCGGCATCAAGTGGAAAACCGTGGCCGGTTGCCAGGCCAGCCAGAAATACATCGTCTGCAATGCCGACGAGGGCGACAGTGGCACCTTCTCCGACCGTCTGATCATGGAAGGCGACCCGCTCAGCCTGATCGAGGGCATGATCATCGCCGGCCTCGCAGTGGGTGCCGACATGGGCTACATCTACCTGCGCTCCGAATACCCCCTGACCCAGGCCATCCTGGAGGATGCCATGGACGCCGCCCGCGCCGCCAACTGGCTGGGCCAGAACATCCAGGGCTCGGGCAAGAACTTCGAACTGGAAGTGCGCATGGGCGCCGGCGCCTACATCTGTGGCGAGGAAACCTCACTGCTGGAAAGCCTGGAAGGCAAGCGCGGTCAGATCCGCTTCAAGCCGCCCCTGCCCGCCATCGAAGGCCTGTTCGGCAAGCCCACCGTGGTCAACAACGTGATCTCCCTGGCCAGCATCCCCGTAATCCTGGAAAAAGGCGGCAAGTTCTACGCCGGCTTTGGCCGTGGCCGTTCCCTGGGCACCATGCCTTTCCAGATCGGCGGCAACATCAAGCGCGGCGGACTGGTGGAAAAGGCCTTCGGCCTGACCCTGCGGCAACTGATAGAAGATTTTGGCGGCGGCACCTTCACTGGCAAACCGGTGCGGGCCGTGCAGGTGGGGGGACCCCTGGGCGCCTATTTCCCGGCCAGCCTGCTGGACACCCCCCTGGACTATGAAGATTTCGCCAAGGCTGGCGGCATGCTGGGACACGGCGGCGTGGTCGTGTTCGACGACAGCGTCAACATGGCCAAGCAGGCCAGATTCGCCATGGAGTTCTGCTCCGTGGAATCCTGCGGCAAATGCACCCCTTGCAGGATAGGCTCGGTCCGTGGCATGGAAGTCATCGACCGTATCGTGGGCGCGCCCAGCGAGGAAGAACGGGAAGCCCAGCACATCGTGCTCAAGGACCTCTGCGACACCATGGAGTCCGCCTCGCTGTGTGCGATGGGCGGCCTTACGCCGGTCCCTGTCATGAGTGCTGTCAAACATTTCAGAGGTGATTTCAAATGAGCATGATCAAAGAGATTGACTATGGCACGCCGGCGTCCACCAGCGCCGAGATGGTAACTCTGGAAATCGACGGTCACCAGGTCACCGTGGAAAAGGGCACCAGCATCATGCGTGCCGCCGCCTCCCTGGGCATCACCATTCCCAAGCTGTGCGCCACCGACATATTGGAGCCTTTTGGCTCCTGCCGTCTGTGCCTGGTGGAGATCGAAGGCCGCCGCGGCACCCCCGCTTCCTGCACCACCCCGGTGGAAGCAGGCCTCAAGGTTACCACTGAGAACGGCAAGCTCAACAAGCTGCGCAAGGGCGTGATGGAGCTCTACATCTCCGACCACCCCCTGGACTGCCTCACCTGCTCCGCCAACGGCGACTGCGAACTGCAGGACATGGCCGGTGCCGTGGGCCTGCGCGAAGTGCGCTACGGCTACGAAGGCGCCAACCATCTGGACGCCAAGACCGACACCAGCAACCCCTATTTCCAGTTCGAAGCCAGCAAGTGCATTGTCTGCTCCCGCTGCGTCCGTGCCTGTGAGGAAGTGCAGGGCACCTTCGCCCTCACCATAAGCGGCAACGGTTTCCGCTCCCACGTCAGCGCCGGCATCGAGGAAAGCTTCTTCAATTCCGAATGTGTCTCCTGTGGTGCCTGTGTGCAGGCCTGCCCCACCGCCACCCTGATGGAAAAGAGCGTGGTGGAGATCGGCACCCCGGAACGCGCGGTGGAAACCACCTGTGCCTACTGTGGCGTGGGCTGTACCTTCCGTGCCGAGATGAAAGGCGACCAGGTGGTGCGCATGGTGCCCGCCAAGAGCGGCAAGGCCAATGACGGCCATTCCTGTGTCAAGGGCCGCTTCGCCTGGGGCTATGCCACCCACAAGGAACGCATTCTCAAGCCCATGATCCGCGACAGGATCAGCGATCCCTGGAAAGAAGTGTCGTGGGAAGAAGCGATTCAGTTCGCCGCCGACCGCTTCAAGGCCATTCAGGACAAATATGGCCGCAAGTCCATCGGTGGCATCACTTCCTCCCGCACCACCAACGAGGAAGTATGGGCAGTGCAGAAAATGATCCGCACCGCCTTCGGCAACAACAACACCGATACCTGTGCCCGCGTCTGCCACTCTCCCACCGGCTATGGCCTGAAACAGACCTTCGGCACCTCCGCCGGCACCCAGGACTTCGCCAGTGTCGATCATACCGACCTGATCCTGCTGATCGGCGCCAATCCCACCGATGCCCACCCGGTGTTCGCCTCGCGCATGAAGCGCCGCCTGCGTCAAGGTGCTGATCTGATCATTGCCGACCCGCGCCGCATCGATTTGGTGGAAACCCCCCACATCAAGGCCAGTGTCCATCTGCCCCTGACACCAGGCTCCAACGTGGCCCTGATCAATGCCCTCGCCCACACCATCGTCGACGAAGACCTGGCGGCCTGGGACTACATCAGGGAGCGCTGTGACGAACAGGCCTTCGGCGAATGGCTCGACTTCATCAAGGACCCGAAAAACTCCCCCGAAGCCCTCTGTCATCTGCTGGGAGCCCCGGCGGAAACCGTGCGCGAGGCCGCGCGCCGCTATGCCAAGGCGGAAAACGCCTCCATCTACTACGGCTTGGGTGTCACCGAGCATTCCCAGGGTTCCACCATGGTGATGGGCATGGCCAACCTGGCGATGCTGACCGGCAACGTTGGCAAGAATGGCGCCGGCGTCAACCCGCTGCGTGGCCAGAACAACGTGCAGGGTTCCTGTGACATGGGTTCCTTCCCCCACGAGTTCTCCGACTACCGCCACGTCAGCGACGATGCCACCCGCAAGCTGTTCGAGGATGCCTGGGGCGTGGCCCTGGACAACGAACCCGGCTACCGCATCCCCAACATGTTCGACGCCGCCATCAGCGGCGACTACCGCGGCATGTTCATCCAGGGCGAGGACATCGCCCAGTCCGACCCCAACACCAAGCACGTGGAAGCCGCGCTGGAAAACCTGGAGTGCTGCGTGGTGCAGGACCTGTTCCTGAACGAAACCGCCAAGTTCGCCCACGTGTTCCTGCCCGGCACCTCCTTCCTGGAGAAGGACGGCACCTTCACCAACGCCGAGCGTCGTGTTGGCCGCGTGCGTCCGGTGATGGCTCCGAAGACCGGCAAGCACGAATGGGAAGTGGTGTGCGAACTGTCCCAGGCCATGGGTTACCCCATGCACTACAACAGCTCCTCCGAGATCATGGACGAAATTTCACGCCTGACCCCGAGCTTCCAGCGCATCAGCTTCGAGCGTCTGGACCAGGAAGGCAGCGTGCAGTGGCCCTGCAACGACGACGCCCCCAACGGCACCCCCATCATGCACATCGGCAAGTTCGTGCGTGGCAAGGGCCGCTTCGTGGTGACCGAGTTCGTGCCCACCGAGGAAAGGGTGACACCGAAGTTCCCGCTGATCCTCACCACTGGCCGCATTCTCAGCCAGTACAACGTGGGTGCCCAGACCCGGCGCACCATGAACAACCTCTGGCACAGCCAGGACATCCTGGAAATCCATCCGGTGGATGCCGAGGAAAGGCAGATCAAGGACGGCGACCGCGTCGCCATCCGCAGCCGCAAGGGCGAAACCACCCTGGTGGCCAAGGTCTCCGAGCGCATGCAGCCGGGCGTGGTCTACACCACTTTCCACATGCCCTCTTCCGGGGCCAACGTGGTCACCACGGAGTTCAGCGACTGGGCCACCAACTGCCCCGAGTACAAGGTGACGGCGGTGCAGGTGGCGAAGACCGACTCGCTGTCCGAGTGGCAACGGCAGTATCTCGACTACAACGAGAACCGCCGCAAGATCGCCGACGCGGATGCCGTGTCATAGAACTGATAATTTATCGTTCAAAAAAAGCCTGCATTTGCAGGCTTTTTTTTCGTATTAACTTTCTGAATCCAATGTTTCTGAGTAAAGAATGTTACTCTTCCAACTGGGCACACTTTAATACTAGGATAAAAAGCGCTGAAAACACTGTCACAGGCGCTGCATCCAGTTAAGCCCAGCCTACCAACACCCTGACCCACCGACACTTCATAATGGAGGTACTCCCATGAGCACGACACATGATGAAAGCCGTCG
>JBJHAY010000288.1:0-4657 GCA_050485205.1 Gammaproteobacteria bacterium | reverse complement strand
CACCACGACCACGGCGGCGCCACGCTCACGAATCAGTGGCAGGGCGGCGTAGATATCCTTGATCACGGTTGGAGCCAGCCCCAGGCTGATCTCGTCGCACAGCAGGATACAGGGGTTCGACATCAGCGCCCGGCCGATGGCCACCATCTGCTGCTGACCACCGGACAAGGCCGTGCCGGGATAGTGGCGTCTTTCCCGCAGAATCGGAAACAATGCGTAAATCCCATCCAGATCCCATCCCCCGGTGGTTGTGGCACGGGACAGGTTTCCCATCAACAGGTTTTCCTCCACGCTCAAGGACGGGAACAACAGCCTGCCCTCGGGGGTCATGGCAATGCCGCGCCGGACCAGCCGATAGGCGGGCTCGCCACCAATCGCCTCGCCACGAAACCGGATCGCCTCGGGCGGCGCCTGCAGCAGGCCACACAAGGTTCTCAGAAAGGTGGTTTTGCCGGCACCATTGGCGCCGATGATGGCAACGGTCTCACCCTGGTCCAAGCTGAAATCGATGCCGAACAGAGCCTGGAAATCACCGTAGAAGGCCTCCAATCCGCTGGTACTCAGAAGCGGCTGACTCATTGCGCGGGGATCCCCATGTAGACTTCGCGGACCCTGGCGTCCGCCATCACCTGCCGCGGTTCCCCCTCGGTCAGCAGGCGGCCGAAATTCATCACCAGCAGCCGACTGACCGTTTGCAACAAGGCATGCACCACATGCTCGATCCAGATGATGGAAACCCCAGATGCATGGATTTCCTGTATGGTTTGCAACAAAGAGTGGCATTCCTGATCGGTGAGACCGCCGGCGATTTCATCCAACAGCAGCACAGTGGGTCGAGTGGCCAGGGCCCTGGCCAGTTCCAGGCGCTTGCGCTCCAACAATGTCAGGGTGCCGGCCTGCACATTGGCCTTGGCCAGCAGACCAGTCCGCTCCAGCACTTGTCCACAGAAATCGTAGGAGGTCCGTTCCGCGGCCCGATGAATGCCGAAAGCACCTCCTACCAGCAGATTCTCGAACACCGTCATCTGCTCGAATGGATGGGGGATCTGGTGGGTGCGGCCGATGCCATTGCGGCAACGTTGATCCGGACCAGTACGGGAAATGTCCTGATCGCCTAAATAGATTCTCCCGGCATCTGGCGCCAGGGCCCCGCCAATGAGGTTGAACAGGGTGGTCTTGCCAGCGCCATTCGGCCCCAGAATGCCGAGCGCCTCTCCCTCGCCAAGTTGGAAGGAGAGATCATCCACCACGGTAAGGGCACCAAAGCGCTTGCTCAGATTATCGACCCTTATTGGCATCGACCGCTCCTGGCCCGGCTCAGCCCAGGGCCTCCATATCTCCCCCCAGGGGCACTTCAGGCGCGGTTTCGTTGGACGTCACCACCAGATCGAAAGGATAGGCGCCACCACTGTTCATGCGCCACTGCCCGCCCACCAGGGGGGTCTTGGTCACGTTTGGCGCGGGACCATTGCCCCAGGACACCGGGCCAATCAAGGTGTTGAGATTGGAAGCCGCCATGGCATCACGGGTGGCCTCGTAATCTCCCGGACCGCCGGCTCTTGTCATGATGTCCACCGCCAACTCGAACAGGGAGTGGATGAAGCCAATGGGCTGGGTCCACTGGCGGTTGGCCTGGGCCATGTAGGCGCTGGCCACTTCCTGGCAGGTCTGGCCGGTGAGGGATGAGACATAGGGATGGGTGGGAGTCCACCAGATTTCCGAAGACAGGTTGTGTCCGGCCTGTCCCAGGGCTTCCACCGAACTGGGAAACAGGGTGGCCTTGCCCACTGACACGATCTTGGGATTGAAACCCTGCTGCCTGGCCTGGGTCCAGAAGGTGGTGAAGTCCGGGGGCAACGGCGCCCCGGTGACGATCTCGCAGTTGGCAGCCCGGAACGCGGAGATATAGGCGGTAAAGTCATCGCTCAGGTTCTGATAGCGGCCAGGGTCCACCGGGGTATAGCCCAGTTGCGTCAGGGCGGGCGGAAAGCCGGTCTGCGGATCGCCAAAGGCATTGCCGTCCGCATCGTTGGCAAACAGACAACCCACCGTCTTGTTGGTGTCCAGCTTGGCCCACATGTTGGTGAACACGGCGATGAAGTCTTCCAGTCCCCAGAAGTAATGATAGGTCCACTCAAAGCCGCTGGCAGGATTGCCTCCTCGGGTAAAGAACCAGGATTGCCACGGCGCCATGGTGGAAAGGCAAGGCACCTCGTTGATTTCGCAGGCGTCCGAGACCGGGTTGACGTTTTCAGGGGTGGAGGCCACCACCATCAGGTCCACTTCCTCGGCCAAAATCAGGTCATTGGCCACTTCCGAAGCGCGATTGGGATTGGACTGACTGTCCCGCACCAGTATCTGCACCGGATAGGTCCTGCCGTCAATCTGAATCCCCTGACCAATTGCCGCCATGATGCTGGCCACGGTAAAGTCATCGGCTTCCGCCATCGCCGCCAGGGGGCCGGTGCGCGGCGTCACATAACCGATCTTGATGGTTTGCTGCTGGGCAAAGGCTGGCATGCCCAGGGCGGCCGCGCCAGCCATGGCACCGGCCTGCATGAAGCGCCGCCTGTTGAGTGCGCCGCGCTTGATAGCACGCATGGAAGGGCAATGAATATGGAAGGGCTTGCTGGCTTTCATGATCTCTCTCCCAGTCTTGTCGCTGTTGAGGGCATGTCTTGTCCCGAGGAAATCCCTTGGGCGCCAATCTTGTGCTACCGCCTGCGAGAGAATAAACGCCAAATACCCATAAGTCCACCTCTCAAGGCACCCTCACATCCCGGCCACTTCCCGTAAGTAAAATCCAGCCAATACATCATGCAGCCCTTTCAAATTGGCATGGTGCATCGCAATAGGCTAGAATGCTGCGCTGTTGTCTGCAGGAGACATTTCCTCCCCAGGATCAATAGATGGGGAGAGAAACATAAGAATTACATTTGCCATCAATCGCCTCTTCCACATATGCCACGCATCTTCAATTATTTATATTCCGCTCATCAATGAAATCAACTCTTGATCATAGTTTCCTGCAGGGGCTGAAGCTGCCTGGGTGCCTTGTTTCGATCCAACATGCCTGGCGGATGGGAAAAATATTACTGGCAAGTTGTTGGCTTCTCATCCTGACCGTGCCGCTAGCCACGGCCCAAGGACGTGAACAAGTATCGCTCTCCGCCATCGAACAGGATGCCAACAAGTGGACCACCTTGCATCTGAACTGGAAATTCGATGATGGCTGGCTGGCTGGTATCGGCATCCACAACCGCGTGGGCGATGGCCTGGGCACATTCCGACGCATGCGTTACCGATTGCTGGCGGGCAAAAGGATTTCGGAACGGACTACTCTGCAAGTGGGCTTGGATCGCATTGAGAATTACTCACCAAGCAATCATGAGGATCGTACCTGGCAGCAATACGAATACGCCTTCCCTGAGTGGGGCAGGCTGTCGCTGTCCTTTCGCACCAGGGTGGAACAACGCTTCATTCAGGGAGTCAGCGGCCCGATCATTCGCTCGCGCCACATGATCAGTGGCACCTACCCGCTTGATCAAGCAGGCAAGTGGTATGCGGTGGCCTGGGAAGAGCTGTTCGTCAACTGGAACCGGCAACAGGAATGGCCCCAGAACTGGTTCGCGCAAAACCGTCTGTTCGCGGGCTTGGGCTACAACATCGGCGCCAGAAACAAGTTCGAATTCGGTTACCAGGGCCGCTACATGGAACTGGACGACCGCCCCCAGCGCCTGGACCACATCATCTTCCTGCAATGGTTTCACGACTTCTGATCAGATCAACCACGGCAGTGGCGCCGGGACTTGTGATCAGGCCATCAGTGCCAGCAGTTCCTCTGTTTTAGCACGCATCAGCGCTACATCCCCCCTGGATTCAACATTCAATCTCACCACCGGCTCGGTGTTCGACATGCGCACATTGAAGCGCCATTGATCAAAACTCATGCTGAGACCGTCGGTATTGTCCTCGGCGACAGCAGTTGCCAGATAATGGGCGCGGATTTTTCCGAGCACCGCCTTGGGATCGGCAATGGTTCGATTGATCTCACCGCTGGCGGGAAACAGCGCCATGCGCTCCTCCACCAGTTGCGCCAGCGACTTATTGGTGACACTCATCAATTCGCTCACCAGCAACCAGGGAATCATGCCACTGTCACAATAGAAGAAGTCCCGGAAATAGTGATGGGCACTCATTTCCCCACCATAAATGGCATCCTCGGCGCGCATGCGCTCCTTGATGAAGGCGTGGCCGGTCTTGCTCTGAATCGCATGCCCACTGTATTGCCCGGCAATGGCGATGGTATTCCAGGTCAGCCTGGGATCATGGATCACCTTGCTGCCGGGGTGCTTGTGCAGGAAAGTCTCCGCCAGCAGCCCTACCATGTAATAGCCTTCGACAAAGCCCCCCCTGTCATCAAAAAAGAAGCAGCGGTCAAAATCTCCATCCCAGGCAATGCCGATATCAGCCTTGTGAGACAGGATGGCATCGATGGTGGGCTGGCGATTCTCCTCCAACAGAGGATTGGGCACGCCATTGGGAAAGTGGCCATCGGGTTCGTGGTGAATCTTGATGAAGGAGAATGGCAAATGTGGCTCCAACAGATCGATGATGCGGCCAGCGCCACCATTGCCAGCATTGCACACCACCTGCA
>JBJHAY010000287.1:0-4673 GCA_050485205.1 Gammaproteobacteria bacterium | reverse complement strand
GCGATGGACCATCCAAGCCATCGGGCCAGGCCCGCTGCCAAAATGACTGCTGGCGCCAATTCACACCCAGCGCCACACCCAGGGCTCCGGCGGGTCTATGTGCCAACAGTTCCCCGGTCAGCACCAGTTCCGCGTAGTCCTGACGTACGCCACCACGTCCGGTCTTGGTGCCTGTCACATAGTCCGCCGCTGCCTGGCTGGTATTACCATGCCCCAGAATGTTGAGCGGCAGGCAATCCCGTACACTGTCATCCAGGCCGATGGGCAAGGCGCCACGGTCTGAAGCTGCCTCCCGCACACTCTCCTCGCTGGGAGCATGGCGCTGGACATTGCAAATCAAGGCACCAGTGTCAGGATCACGCACGGTATCCATGGCCATGAATAGCCGGTCCAGGCGCAACAGGCCACGCGATTCAGTCAGCTTTCGCGCCTGCCCGCGCTGAAGGGTGCCAAGCAAGGACCATTGCGACGTCAAATCCAACTCGAACCCGGCCATGACTGATTGCTGGCGGTGACTATTGCGGTCATTGCGCTGGTCGTTGAAATTGCCCGTGCCAGGCAACTGCCCCAGCTTGTCGACCCGGATCGACTCCAGGCCGCTGCTTTCCATGGCCTGCCCCACTTCCAGTGGCAAAAAGGGATTTTCACGGTAAAGCGTCGCATGCCAAAGGCCGGTTTGGAGATGAGGATTGCCTCTTCTGTCATGTTGGTTGGAAGCAATCTGACCTAGCATGGCCTGTGCAAAAAACCGCGTCGTCTGACTTGCATTGAAACGGCCGGCGAGAAAGGCACTGTGTGCCTCAACCTCTGCGCCATAAGGTCCAGCGTCGAAGGCCTGATCATGAATCAGCGCCTCGGCTCCCCCTGATTGGGTCAGCGCCCTGGGAGAATAATAGTCGGCCTGGACAAAGGGCCTGACACTATCGCCACCGTCGGTAAAGGTATACTTGTCATAAACAAAGCCAGGCTGATTGATCATGCCAGCGGGGGTATGAAGAGTCGAATGCACCTCTGGCACGGTGAGCCAGGTAGGATGGGTGCCACGGGGATCACTGGAGTTCCAGTCCGGGTTCATGACAAAACCCCAACGCCTGAAGTTGGAGAGGTCACCAGGCTGGCGCTGGATCTGTTGTATTCGCCTCGCCTCCAGTGACCCCACCACATGCAGATCATCACCAAAACGGCTTCCCGCAGCCAATGATGCCTGCCAGTTATATCCATCATTCACAGCAGTCTGGCCACTGCTGCCCTGTACTTGCAAGCCTTCGAATTCACGATCTATGACAAAGTTGACCACGCCCGCCAAGGCATCCGCACCGTATACCGCGGATGCTCCACCTGTCACCACATCCACCCGGCGCATCAAGGCCGTGGGCAAGGTGTCGATGTTGACGGCGCTGTTCTTGTCGGCTGGCACCACTCGCATGCCATCAAACAACACCAATGATCTGGCCGATCCCATGCCGCGCATGTTCAAATAACTGCCACCCGCGGCACCGAACAATGCCGGACTGCCCCGTTGCGCGGTCTGGGTTTGAAAGAAGTGCGGCAGGGCATCCATTTGCTCCGCCAGCGTGCTGCCGGGCTCAACACCACGCAGTTCGGTCCTGCTGACCATGGTCACCGGCACCGCTACCGCCATGCCATTGCCAAGGGGCACACGAGTACCGGTGACCGCCACTTCCAGCAAGGCGGGTACTTCCTCCTGAAACAGCAAGCCGGCCATGCCATCCTCCCCGCCGTTGTCTGCCGCCCTACTCGCTTCATCTCCCCCACCTTGTGCAATTGGGTCCGTCAATACAGGCGCCAGCATCACCGTTATCACACCACTGGCATTGACCTCGGCCAAGATGCCGGTGTCATCAAACATCAGGGTCAAGGCTTGGCGCAGGGTATAAGTGCCGATAATGGCATGAGAACGACTACTGCCCAGATCCTGATCCACATACAAAACCGGCACACCAGTCTGTCGAGCCAACTCGGTCAAGCCGCTGCGGGCATCCATGGGGGGGATACTGAGAATGTAAGTACTTTCCTGGGACTGGGCGGATACTGCGGGGACAAAACTGATGAAAACCAACAGGAACAAAGCCGAGACCAGCCTGCCCAAAAGTTTCTGGCCTAGCCTCGGGAAGATCAAGGAAATGCTTGCAGCCGCTATATCCATGATCGATGCTGTCATCAATACCTAGGATGGCACACTAGCGGACAACCACGCTCATTCAATCAGCATCACGTGTCACACATCCCCTTGTGCCATGGATAGAAAAATAAACTCGTCACCGACCCGTTCCACATTGATGCCATAACTGGCTTCAATGGTGGCAAGAATGGCGCCGATGTCCTGAACGCTGAAATACCCCCCGAAACGCAAGCCACGAATGCTGTCGTCATTGATCTGGATGGTGGCCGGGATGTAGCGATCAATGGCTGCCACCACATCTTCCAGGGTGTCGTTATCAAACACCAACATGCCTTCGCGCCATGACAGCCTGCGCATCAATTCATGACTGGCCTGCGCGATGGACTCGCTGTGCTGGCCCGCCGCATCTCCGCGAAACTCACCTCGCTGACCTCTTTCCAAGGGTGCCAGCGCCGCCGCCTCGACACGCGTCCGTGCCTCAAGATCCGCTGTGCCCCTGATACCATCACCGAAGGTGCTCACTTCCACCTTGCCTTCGGTTACCAGGACAGCAATACCATCATCCTCCACCGTCACCGAAAAAGCAGTCCCAACAGCCTTCACCTCATAACGACCCGCATGCACCACGAATGGCTTGCCAGGATCGTGAGCCACATCGAAATAGGCCTCTCCTTCTGGCAGCACAATGGCACGTCGGCTGTCATCAAATGACACTTCCACACGGGTGCCGGTATTGAGATCGATATTGGAACCGTCGGGAAGGATTACGCTCCTGACCTGGCCCACCGCGGCTTCATGCACAGCCAGGTGGAGCGGGGACGACAAGTCATTCCAAGGCAACCATCTCCACCCCATGAAGCCGATGGCAAGCACCAGACTGGCGGCCACGGCCAGACCTTTGGCTCCGTGGAACCAGCGGTCATCCATGCCTTGTGCCTGAGGCAATGGCGCGGGCTGCGCCTGCTCCCCCTGCAGCACATCAGCCAGCCGATCCAGGCTACCCCAGAATTGAGCCGTTTCGCGGAACACCTTGCGATGAGCCGGGCTCCTCTGCAACCACTCATGCAAGACCTGGCGCTCATCACGGCCCATGTCTTCGGAGTCCAGCCGAATGATCCACTGCCGTGCCTCGGCGCTGATATCCTGCTGGCGCCGCAGCGCTTTTTGCCTGTGCTTGGGAGAAGACAAGTCGATGATATTCATTTTTCCCGCATTACCACATAAGGCCTGGTATTCTGATACTGTCCGGGGTACGCGGCAGGCGTCCTCCCAGATTCCTGTACCTGGCTGAAGTCCATCACATGCTGGCAACGCTCCAGGGCCTTGGTGAGATGCTTTTCCACGGTCTTGACGGAGATATTCATGCGCCTGGCGATTTCCTTATGGGAAAAGCCGTAGACCTTGCGCATCACCACCACCCGTTGGCATTTGGGTGGCAGACTCTGGATGGTCCGCATCAGGGCATTGAGGGATTGCCTGAGGTGCAATTGTTCCACCATGGCTTCTTCCTCAAGAAACTCCAGTTCCTCCAAGTCATCAACCGACACCATCATGGTATGGGTCTTGCGTGACAATTCAGAAAGGGCCAAATTCTTGGCAATCTTGAAAAGGAAGGATTTGGGACATCTGATTTCAACTTTCTGCTCGGACTCATAAGCCCGCAAAAAGGTTTCCTGCACGGTGTCCTCGATATCCTGCTGACGCACAAGGAAGCGCATCAGGTAGGTCCTGAGGTTTTTTTCAACGGAAAAAAAAGTCGACGTTACCAAACTGCCGTCGTTGACCGGCAGCGGCCGTTTCTCGATCTCAGACATATATTGTCACCTGGCACGAACGGGAGAGTTGACTGCTTTCCCCCACTGTAATAACAGTCATGCAACTTCGTTTAACACTCGACGGGCATTGCTCCGCCAATCCAGGTTTGTGGTGTTTACCCCCACATTTGGCATCATGCACGGTTTGAATACGTAAATCAACATTGACCACGGCGGCATTGTAGCTTGTCTGCTAGACTGTGGGCGCTTGCCGCCCGCGGCCGCCCATCCCATTGCCTCCACCCGCTACCTACTGGAGTTTTCCATGAGCCTGAAGCTGTTCCTCACTGTATTCGTCACCGTGTTTATCGCAGAAATCGGTGACAAGACCCAACTGGCCACCATGCTGTTCGCCGCGGATAAAGAGGCTGGAAAATGGACGGTGTTTCTTGGCTCCTCCATGGCCCTGGTGCTCGCAGCCGGCATAGGGGTGCTGGCCGGCAGTCTGCTGAGTGAGGTGATCAACCCGCGCATGCTTTCCTACATGGCCGGCATCGGTTTCATCCTGATTGGGGCCATCACTCTCTACCAGGCCTGATTCATGAATAACATATATAAAAACTATTGAAGCAATACAAACAATCAATTTTATTTATTTTTCACGATCCCATAATCTAGTTTCATCGAATGCGCGGATTATTGAAGAGTCAATTGATCCAAACCCCTGAAGGCCGCGTAGAAGTGCATGTAACGAGACTTGTTGGAACACACTGGAC
>JBJHAY010000286.1:0-4727 GCA_050485205.1 Gammaproteobacteria bacterium | reverse complement strand
ACATGGACCCGACACACAACCCATTCAATGTGCTGGAACCGGGCAAGCGTCCCCGGGCCACCCTGACGCCAAGCCTGGCGCTGAAGGACGGCAAGCCCTTCATGGCCTTTGGCGTCCAGGGCGGTGACTCCCAGGAGCAGAACCTGTTGCAGTTCTTCCTCAACATCGTCGAATTCGGCATGAACGTGCAGCAGGCCACCGAGGCCGCCAACTTCAACAGCTACCAGATGCACAGTTCCTTCGGCGGCCGCCACAGCGAACCCGGCAGGCTGCTGTTACGCGCCGACACCCCCAGGCATGTGATCCAGGAACTGAGCAGGATGGGCTACAGGATAGAGTTGCAGCAAAAGACTTCCGGCCCCATCACCGGCATCGTGGTGGATCAGCAGGAAGGGACCCTGTGGGGCGGCGCCAGTGACTTTGGCGATGACTACGGAATCGGCTGGTAAGGACTGTAACCCAGGCGCTTTCACAATACTCACAAGTCTTCATGGACGGATCAGTATACATCCGCCCCTACCCCGCGGCAGCGACCCGCGGTAAATGACCAACTTGAAACCATAAGCCTCCAGCTTGCGTATCAGCGGTTATTTGCAAAAGAAACACCATGCAACTGACGCTGATTCTCGCAGACCAACTCACGCCGAGCCTTGCCAGCCTGCGGGCGCTGGACCGCCTCAAGGACATGATAGTGATGGCGGAAGTTGGCGCAGAGGCCAGCTATGTGCCTCATCATCCGCAAAAAATCGCCTTCCTGTTCAGCGCCATGCGCCACTTTGCGCAAGAACTGGAGCAGGCGGGCTGGCGGGTGCACTACCACCGCTACGATCCCGAGCGTCCCAAACTCGCCCTGCTGGACGTGTTACAAGCCTTGGTGCGCCAACATGGCATCACCTCAGTGGTCCTGACCCACTGCGGCGAATACCGCCTGCACCTGGCAATGAGCCGGGACTGGCCTGGGCAGCTGGGAATCCCGGTGAGCATCCTGGAAGATGACCGCTTCCTCTGCCCGCTGCGGGATTTTCAGCAGTGGGCACTGGACCGGGAAAGGCTGCGGCTGGAATTCTTTTACCGCATGATGCGGCACCGCACTGGATTGTTGATGACGGAATCCGGCCCAGCGGGGGGGCAATGGAATTTCGATGCCGGCAACCGCAAACCCTGGCGGGGGAAACCCCTGCCACCGCCAGTGCCAAGCTTCAGTCGTGATGCCATCGACCAAGAGGTTCTGAGTCTGGTGGCTCGTCATTTCAGACACCACGCTGGCAGTGTCGACAACTTTCTGTGGGGCACCACCCGCGAGCAGGCGCTTCAGGCCCTGGAGCATTTCATCGCCTGGGGCCTGCCGGCTTTCGGGGATTACCAGGACGCCATGGCCCAGGATCAGCCCTGGCTGTTTCACAGCCTGCTGTCGCCCTATCTCAATTGTGGCCTGCTGACACCACTGGAAGTCTGTCAGGCAGCACAGGCGGCCTGGCGGCAAGGTAACGCGCCACTCAACGCAGTGGAAGGCTTCATCCGTCAGATCCTCGGCTGGCGTGAATACGTGCGTGGCATTTACTGGCTGTTGATGCCCAATTACAGTCATGGCAATGCCCTGGAGGGACACAGGGATCTGCCATGGTTCTACTGGACCGGCAAAACCAGGATGAACTGCATGTCACAGAGCATTGATACCACCCTTCACCATGCCTATGCCCATCATATTCAGCGGCTCATGGTGACAGGCAACTTTGCTTTGCTGGCCGGCATCAAGCCAGCTCAGGTCTGTGAGTGGTACCTGGCAGTCTATGCCGATGCCTTCGAATGGGTGGAGCTTCCCAACACCCTGGGCATGGCACTGCATGCGGATGATGGACTGCTGGGCAGCAAGCCTTATGCGGCCTCTGGCAACTACATCAACAAAATGTCGGACTACTGCCGTCATTGCCATTACAACGTGAAAACATCCAGTGACGACGACAGTTGCCCCTTCAACAGTTTGTACTGGCATTTCCTTGACCGTCACCGGCAGCGCTTCGCAAAAAATCCACGCATGATCATGAGCTACCGCAACCTGGAGCGCATGCCCCCTGCCAAGCGCCAGGCCGTGTTGGCGAGGGCGGAAAATCTGCTGGACCGCATCGAGGAACTTTGATGCAAAGACTATCTGGAAATTGGGTTGGTCATGAATGCTGCCTGGGAAGATCGGCAAGCCAGCTTTGCCATGCTGCCGGCAAGGTCTGTAAATCCGCCTGTTCATCGATATCCGGCAGTGGCTCACAGATCTGACAGCGCCAGCCCAGGGCTTCGATGCGTTTGAGGGTTTGGGTCAACACCAGGGAAGAACCCCAGGCGACCCCTGCAAACACTAAGGGATCAAACTTGCCCAGAGCCAGGGCCACATAACCACCATCCAGGGCCGGCACGATCACTGCGTCATGTTCATCCAGCGCCCTGGCGATGACGTACAGTTCCGACTCCCGCAAGGCCGGGCAGTCAGTGCCCAACAAGATGACTTTTTCGCCCTCCCGGATGGCCCGGTCGGCAATGCGCGCCATACGCAGGCCCAGATCACCGATGCCCT
Organism: Gammaproteobacteria bacterium; assembly: GCA_050485205.1. Lineage (GTDB taxonomy): Bacteria > Pseudomonadota > Gammaproteobacteria > Pseudomonadales > Pseudohongiellaceae > JAVVEZ01. The sequence continues at coordinate 2,161 of JBJHAY010000286.1, read as the reverse complement.
GATCGGAGTAGTAGAGACCAGAAGGCAGATTCAGTTCCTGCCAACAAGGGTCTGTCAGAGGAGAGAGACAAAGTTCCACCGGGCCAATGTCAGCTTCCAAGGCTTTTGTCACAGTGTCATGCAGCAACTTCACCGCGAATTGCGCGGCACCACCGGCACCAAGGGCAGGAATCAAGCGGGTTTTCACCAGGCCTGGGTGAGGTGCCTTGGCGAAAATCACAATCCTGGGCTTCTTGTCCGGCTCCGCGCCAGCATTGACTGCCACACTTGTTGCGGTCATCGGTAACGCTTCAACAAATCCCGTGGGTCGGCCCCGAGCCAATAGGCCAGGCGCAGGCGCCACATCAACCAGATGGTGGAGCACACGCCACGGCTCTCCCAGCGGCGACCAGAGGTGCACGCCCTGGGCCGCAAACATACCGGCCAGGCCATGCGCCGCAGGCGGGTACTCAATTCCACATCCTCCATCAGCGGCTGGTCAGGAAAGCCCCCCAGGGCCTGGAAGGCATTGCGCCGCACGAACATAGCCTGGTCGCCGGTGGCGATGCCACTAAGTCTGGAGCGCAGATTCATGCAGAAGGCGATGACCGGCAGCAGGCGCGAACTGCCGTCGATTTTCACATCAAAGCGGCCCCATACGGCCCTGTCCTTGCGGGCCAGGGCATCCAATACCAACTGATCACCAGCTTCAGGCAGGCGGCTGTCGGCATGCAGGAACAGCAATACATTGCCCTGACAGGCCGCCGCGCCCGCATTCATTTGCCGGGCCCTGCCAGGCTTGGCACTCAGTACCTGGAAACCGGCAGCCCTTGCCTGCTCTACCGAATCATCCCTGCTGCCGCCATCCACCAACAGCACTTCACAGCCCCGCTCTCTGAAAGGGGTCAGGTGCGTCAGTAACGATGGTAGTTCAGACGCCTCATTGAGCATCGGCACGATGATCGACAATGCCAGCTTGTTATCCATGTTTTTCCTCCCTGTCGCCAACAGGCCCTTCTACCTGCCTGTGCCGCCAACCATCCCCCCTGCGCCAGGCATGAAAGCGCTCCAACAGCGCCAGCACGCGGGCCGGGGCATGACGGCGGCGCCACGCGCCAGCGGCAAACTTGTTGGCTTCGGCCATGGTGGGATAGCTGTGGATAGTGGCGAGAATTTTGTTCAGCCCCAGTCCCCAGCGCATGGCCAGCACAAACTCTGTCAGCAACTCGGCGGCATGGGAGCCGACGATGGTGGCACCGAGGATACGATCCTTGCCGGGCACGGTGAGCACCTTGACGAAGCCACGGGCCTGGCCCTCGATGATGGCCCGGTCCAGGTCATCCAGGTCGTAGCGGGTAAGCTGATAGGGAATGCCCCGCGCCTTGGCTTCCTGTTCATTGAGACCCACCCGTGCCACTTCCGGGTCCACGAAGGTGGTGAGAGGAATCACCCGGTAATCCACCTTGAAACGATGCAGACCACTGAACAGGGCATTGACGGCGGCATACCATGCCTGATGCCCGGCCACATGGGTCAACTGATAGGGGCCGGCCACGTCGCCAGCGGCAAAGATGTTGGGATAGAGTGTTTCCAGATAATCATTGGTATGCACCGTGAGTCCAGTTTCCACTCCCAGTTCTTTGAGGCCGAAACCGCTCAGCCGTGGCTGCCGGCCAATGGCAATGATGAGCATGTCGTAGGGCAGGCGCCGGCTTGCGCCGCTTCCATCCTCCACCACCAGGAAACGGCCATCGGCGCCTCTCTCGCAACGCAGGGCCTTGTGGCCGGTGAGCACTTCCACGCCATCCTCCACCAGGACATCCTGTACCAAGGAGGAAACCTCCTGGTCCTCCTTGACCAACACGCGCCCGGCCATCTCCACCAGGCTGACACGGGAGCCCAGCCGCGCCAGGGCCTGGGACAGTTCACAGCCAATAGGGCCGCCTCCCAGCATCACCACGCGGTCGGGTGGGGCATTCAAGGAGGACAGGGCTTGCCACAGAGTTTCGCTGGTGACATAGCCGCTCAAGGCCAAACCCGGCAAATCCGGCACCAGGGGGCTGGAGCCGGTGGCGATGATGATGTTGCGGGCGGTGAGCTGGCGACTGCCGCCGCCATTGAGAGAAATTTCCACGGTCCAGGGGTCCACCAAGCTGGCATGCCCTTGCAGCACCTCCACCCC
>JBJHAY010000285.1:0-4751 GCA_050485205.1 Gammaproteobacteria bacterium | reverse complement strand
TGTCCTCTTACCCGCACCCATGGTTGATGCAGGATTACTGGCAATTCCCCACAGTTTCCATGGGTCTGGGCCCGTTACAGGCCATTTACCAGGCCCACGTGCTGAAATATCTCTGCAACCGCGAACTGGTGAAGCAGGACAACCGCAAGATCTGGGCCTTCCTGGGCGACGGCGAGTGCGACGAGCCGGAATCCCTGGGTGCCATCAGCCTCGCAGGGCGCGAGAAGCTGGACAACCTGATCTTCGTCATCAACTGCAACCTGCAACGTCTGGACGGGCCGGTGCGTGGCAATGGCAAGATCATCCAGGAACTGGAAGGCATCTTCCGTGGTGCCGGCTGGAACGTGATCAAGGTGGTCTGGGGCCGTCATTGGGACGCCCTGCTGGCCAAGGACAAGGACGGCCTGCTGCAAGCGCGCATGGACGAAGTGGTGGATGGTGAATACCAGACCTACTGGAGCCGTGGCGGCGCCTACACCCGCGAGCATTTCTTCGGCAAGAACCCGGAACTGCTGAAGATGGTGGAGCATCTGTCCGACGATGACATCATGAATCTCAATCGCGGTGGCCATGACCCGTTCAAGGTCTATGCCGCCTACAAGCAGGCGGTGGAAACCACTGGTCGTCCCACCGTGATCCTGGCCAAAACCGTGAAGGGTTATGCCTTCGCTTCCGTCGAGGCCCAGAACGCCACTCACCAGGCCAAGAAACTGGCGCTGGATGAACTCAAGAATTTCCGTGACCGTTTTGGTATTCCCATTCCGGATGACAAATTGGAAGAAGTGCCCTATTACCGGCCCAAGGATGACAGCCCGGAAATGAAGTACATGCGCAAGATGCGCGAAAAACTCGGCGGCACCCTGCCCAAGCGCCGGGTGGATTGCGAGGCACTGCCGGTGCCGGCGCTGGACTCTCCTTCCTTCGAGCCACAGCTCAAGGGTACTGGCGAGCGTGAGATTTCCACCACCATGGCCTTCGTGCGTATTCTCACCGCCATGCTCAAGGACAAGGAAATCGGCCACCGCATTGTGCCCATCGTGCCGGACGAAGCCCGCACCTTCGGCATGGAAGGCCTGTTCCGCCAGATCGGCATCTATGCCGCCCATGGTCAGCTCTATGATCCCGCCGACTCCGGCCAGGTCATGTACTACCGCGAGGACAAGCAGGGTCAGCTGCTGGAAGAGGGCATCAACGAAGCCGGCGCCTTCAGCTCCTGGCTGGCTGCCGCCACTTCTTACAGCGTCAACAACTATCCGCTGATTCCTTTCTACATTTACTACTCCATGTTCGGCTATCAGCGCGTCGGCGACCTGTGCTGGGCCGCGGGCGACTTGCAGGCGCGTGGCTTCCTGCTGGGCGCCACCGCCGGCCGCACCACCCTCAACGGCGAAGGTCTGCAACACCAGGATGGTCACAGCCACGTGCTGTTCGGCACCATTCCCAACTGCATCACCTATGATCCCACCTACGGTTTCGAGCTGGCGGTGATCATCCGCGAGGGCATGCGCCGCATGTTCCTGGAAAAGCAGTCCGTGTTCTACTACATCACCGTGATGAACGAGAACTACGCTCAGCCCGCCATGCCGGCAGGTGCCGAGGAAGGCATCATCAAGGGTATGTATCTGCTGGAAGACGGGGACGCCAAGGAATACAAGGTTGCCGCCGGCAAGGGCAAGTCCGCCATGCGCGTGCGCCTGCTGGGCAGTGGCACCATCCTGCGGGAAGTGCGCGAAGCCGCAAAAATCCTGCGCGACGAGTACAAGGTGGCGGTGGACGTGTGGAGTGCGCCCAGCTTCAACGAACTGGCCCGCGAAGGTCAGGCGGTGGAGCGCTGGAACATGCTGCATCCCGACGCCGAGCAGAAGGTGCCCTATGTGACACAGTGTCTGTCGGGCAAGGAAGGTCCGGTGATCGCTTCCACCGACTACATGAAGCTCTACGCCGATCAGATCCGCGCCTTCGTGCCAGGCCGCTACAAGGTGTTGGGTACCGATGGCTTCGGCCGCAGCGATGGCCGCGCCAAGTTGCGTCACTTCTTCGAGGTGAATAGCAGCTTTGTGGTGGTCGCGGCGCTCAACGAGTTGGCGCGCGAGGGCAAGATCAAGCCGGCAGTGGTGGCCGAGGCCATCAAGAAGCTGGGCCTGGAGCCATCAAAAGTTGATCCGATGCTGGTATAACAGACAGCCGGATCATGAAAAGTGGGGTAGACTCGCCGCAATGACCCGGCGCGGCACCACTGCATGATCCGGCGCAATACCCCTGCATGATCCGGCAGCACACCACTGCCCGATTGTGCGGAACACCACTGTAGGAGCGGGCCCCGCCCGCGACAGAGTAACAAGAATCTAGGAGCAAAACGCGTGGCAGTTGAAAAGATTCAAGTTCCCGATCTGGGTGATTCCAAGGAAGTGGAAGTCATCGAGGTGCTGGTGTCCGTGGGTGATACGGTGAGCGAGAACGACTCCCTGTTGACCCTGGAGAGCGACAAGGCCGCCATGGAAATTCCGTCCCCGAAAGCAGGGACCATCAAGGAAATACTGGTCAAGGTGGGAGACCAGGTGTCCACCGGCAGTGACATCTTCGTGATGGAAGTGGCAGGTGCCGCGGCACCAGCTCCCGCACCGGCAGCAGCGACGCCCCAGCCCCAGGCCAGTGCGCCCGCGCCGAAGCAAGAGCCTGCGGCGGAAGCCCCGGCAGCGGCGGAAACGGCGGGTGGTGTCGAGGATATCCCCGTGCCCGACCTGGGCGGCGCCAGTGATGTCGAAGTCATCGAGGTGCTGGTCAATGCCGGCGATGAAGTGGCAAAGGATCAAAGCCTGCTGACTTTGGAAAGTGACAAGGCCGCCATGGAAGTGCCTTCGCCGGTTGCCGGCAAGGTGGTGGCGGTGAAGGTGAAGGTGGGCGACAAGGTTTCCCAGGGCAGCATCATTTTCACCATGGAAACCAAGGGTGGCGCCAAGGCAGCGCCGGCCCCCGCGCCTGCCCCAGCCGAAGCCCCGAAATCTGCCCCCGCGCCAAGCCCGGCGCCAGCCGCCGCCCCAGCTCCAGCCGTCGCGGCCCAGCCTGTCACTGCCGGTGGTGAAGTCTATGCTGGCCCTGCCGTGCGCAAACTGGCCCGCGAACTCGGTGTTGATCTGGCCCAGGTCAGTGGCACCGGCACCAAGGGGCGCATCGTCAAGGAAGATGTGCACGCCTTCGTCAAGACCCGCATGCAGGCTGGGCCTGCCGCGGGGGCTGCTGGTGCTGGCCTGCCGGTGATCGAGGACATCGACTTCAGCAAGTTCGGTCCGGTCGAAGAAGTGGAGATGAGCAAGCTGCACCGGGTCACTGCCCTGAACATGCAGCGTTGCTGGCTCAATGTGCCCCATGTCACGCAATTCGACGAGGCCGACGTCAGCGATCTCGAGGATTTCCGCGAAGCTCAGAAGGCCGTGGCCGAGAAGAAAGGTGTCAAACTGACCCCGCTGCCCTTCATCGTCAAGGCCTGTGCCATGGCACTGGCGGAATACCCACAGTTCAATGTCTCCTTGCATTCCTCCATGCAGAAGCTGATCCAGAAGCGTTACATCCACATCGGCGTGGCGGTGGCCACTCCTGCTGGCCTGATGGTGCCGGTGATCCGGGATGCCGACAAGAAGTCGATCTGGGACATCGCCAGGGAAATCGCGGAACTGGGCGCCAAGGCCAAGGACCGCAAGCTCACCAAGGACAACATGGAGGGCGCCTGCTTCACCATTTCCAGTCTCGGTGCCCTGGGCGGCAAGGGCTTCACGCCCATCGTCAATTCACCCGAGGTGGCGATTCTGGGGGTTTCCAGAACCGAAGTGAAACCCGTGTTCCAGAATGGTCAGTTCGTGCCACGCAAGATGATGCCTTTCTCGCTGTCCTACGACCATCGGGCGGTGAATGGCATGGACGGCGGCCTGTTCTGTACTTATCTTGGCAAGCTGTTGAGCGATATCCGCCTGATGCTGCTTTGATGCGCTGATGCTATTGACCGGGCAACCCAACGGGTTGACGGATCTAATACGGCACAAGGATGTGCCGGGTTAATCATGTAGGGCCGGGGGGGAAGACCATGCCTTCATTCGACATTGTTTCCGAAGTGGACATGCACGAGGCGGCCAACGCCGTGGATCAGGCCAATCGCGAGGTGGGCACCCGCTTCGACTTCAAGGGGGTGGATGCCAGCTTCGAGCTGACCGAAGCCGAGATCATTCTCCGTGCCCAGACCGACTTCCACATCCAACAGATGATGGACATCCTCAAGGCCAAGGCCGCCAAGCGCGGCCTTGACGTGGCCAGTCTCAAGCCCGGCGAGGTGGAACTGGTGGGACAGCGTGCCACCATGCGTTGCGCCATTCAGCAGGGCATCGAGAGTGACACCGCCCGCAAGATCGTCAAGCACGTCAAGGATCTCAAGATGAAAGTGCAGATTGCCATTCAGGGTGAGAAGCTGCGCGTCACCGGCAAGAAGCGTGATGACTTGCAGGAAGTGATCGGCGTGCTCCGCGATGGTGACTGGGGCCTCCCGCTGCAATTCAACAATTTCCGCGACTGACTATCTTCCTTGTAGGAGCGAGCCCAGCGCGCGACCACTGGGCAGGGTCGCGAGCAGGGCGCCTGCGATGGGCACGACCGGAACGACGAGCGGGAGCGTGAACTCGGTGAAAGCGCGCGTGGCGATCCAAGCCAGGCCGATGCCCATGGTGGCCCCGATGCCCGCACCCAACGTCGACAGCAGCAGCGCC
>JBJHAY010000284.1:0-4753 GCA_050485205.1 Gammaproteobacteria bacterium | reverse complement strand
TTCCCCGGTGAGGGTGGCCAGGGTGTCCTGGCTGACGTAGGCCGAAACGCCGATGAAGTCTTCCACCGTGGCGCTGATCAGAACCTCTGTGTGATAACGCCGACCAGCCAGCCACTCCACCCGCAGGCTGTCACCTGGCTCCACCCGCAGACGCCGGGCCAGCAAGTCGCTGATCACCATGCCATTGGCCGGCAAGTCCAGAGCACGACCATCACTGTCAACGATGCGGCGCAGCGTGGCGCCGGGTTGCAGCGCGGTCACCGCCACCGACTCGCGGCGGTGACCTGCATGCAGGCGCGCGGGCACCTGGCGATAGGTTTCCACCGCGCTGACACCGTCCAGCCGCGACAGTTCGAAACGGGTGGCTTCAGGCATATCCTGCTTGAAGGACACCGACAGATCCTCGCGCTGAATCACCCGGAATTGCAGATCCATCATGTAGTCGATGCTGTCGAACATGAACATGCCGGTCACCAGGATCGCCACCGACATGGCCACGCCGATGGCGGAAAACAGCGCTTGCACCGGCTTGCGTTCCACATTGCGCAGAATCATGCGCCCCGAGGATGGCAGAAAACTACCCAGTCCCGCGCGTTCCAGCGGACCAGGCCTGAAATCGGGCGGGGTTTCAGGGCGCATGGCTTCCGCTGGCGGCAGGCGCGCGGCTCGCCACGCGGCGGACATGGCGCCACTGCAGGCACCCAGCGCGGTGACCATGACCGCCAGCACCAACAAAGAGGGCGTGACCCGGTATTGCAGATCGGGAATGTCGAAATACTGCTGGTAGAGACTGATCATGCCGCCACCCAGGTATATCCCGCCGACGGCGCCCAGCACTGCTCCAGCGGTGACCGCCACCACCGCATAGCGCAGGAAATGTCCCCCCACCTGCCAGTCGCTGTAGCCGAAGGCCTTGAGCACCGCGATCTCCCCGCGCTGGGTGGCGATCAGCCGGCCCAGTACCAGGTGCAGCAGGAACACCGCCACCCCCAGGAAAATCGCTGGTATCACCGTGCCCATCACCCGGTTTTCCTCCAGTTCGTTTTCCAGGATCTGGTGGGACAACTGGTCTTCCCGCAAGTAGCTGCCGAGCCCTCCATAGGGCTGCAGCAAGCTGTCCACCGTTTGCATCACCGCCTCCGGGTTGGCATCTCCCCCCAGACGAAATACCGCCTCGTTGAAGGCACCATCCATGTCGAAGGCCGGCCCCAGACTTTCCCGGCTCATCCAGAACACCCCATAGCGCTCATCTTCTGGAAACAGGGAGCCCGGCGGCACCGCATAGGCATGCTCGGGGGAATTGGCGATGCCGACGATCTGCAACTGGCGGGCGCGACCATTGATCACCGCGCGCAGGCTGTCCCCAGGACGCAGGCCACGGGCCAGGGCGAATTTCTCGCTGATGATCACTTCCGAAGGCGCGCCGGGACGAATATAGCGCCCGCTCCTGACCTGGATGTCATTGAGCAGGGGGCGGCCCGTGGAGGGTACTGACACGAAACGGCCCTGGGCCGGCATGTCGACCCCGTCCAGATCCAGGGTGGCCAGCAAGGAGACCCTGGTATCCACCGCATCGACACCAGGCACTTCCGCCAGGCGATGGATCAGGGATTCGGGGGCGCGCTTGAGGGATACCCACATGTCGGCAAACCGGCTTTGGGCATAGTAATTCTGCTGGGCAATGACCAGGGAATCATAGGTTCCGCGCATGGTCATCACCGACATGATGCCGGTGCCCACCACCAGGGCGATGGACAGCATCTGCATCCGCAGACGCCACAGTTCACGCACCAATTTGAGATCCAGGGCCTTGATCGACATCACCATTCAATGCTTTCAACCGGCGCCCGCGCCGGGTTGCAGAGGGTTTCCACGATCTCACCGCTGCTCATGCGCAGCACCCGGTCGGCAAGGGCGCCGACGGCGGCATTGTGGGTGATGATGACAGTGGTGGTGCCCAGTTCACGATTGACCTGCTCCAATACCGACAACACCAGTTTGCCGGTGTTGGCATCGAGGGCACCAGTGGGCTCGTCACACAGCAGCACCCGTGGCCGCTTGGCAATGGCGCGGGCAATCGCCACCCGCTGCTGTTCACCGCCGGACAATTGGGAGGGAAAGTGGTCGAGCCGGTCTGCCAGCCCCACCATGGCCAGAGCCTCCTCGGGCCGCATGGGATCGTGGGCAATGTCAGTCACCAGAGCCACATTCTCCCTGGCGGTGAGACTGGATATCAGGTTGTAGAATTGAAATACGAAGCCCACATGCTCGCGGCGGTAACGGGTCAATTCGCGCTCGCTCAGGCGCGCCAGGTCGCGGCCCTGGTACAGCACCTGGCCGCTGGACGGCAGATCCAGGCCACCGATGATGTTCAGCAGCGTGGACTTGCCGCTACCGGAAGCTCCCAGGATCACCACCAGTTCGCCCCTGGGCAAGTCCAGATCAACATTGCGCAGGGCATGTACCGTGGTATCGCCCATCCTGTAGAGTTTGCAGAGTTGGCGCGCGGCGAGAATAACCTCTGCCTCTGCCAACACCGCGGCGCCCTGCCCTGCCATTGTCTGTCTCCGTGGTTGCTCGCTATTTCTGACCAGACCATTGAACAGTTCGCCCTGTTCCATTTAATGCTGGCGGTCCCCTGCGAAATACTGGCGCGGATGCTCAAATCTGCTGCAATCTGTGGGCACGCGCCGGGCAAGTATTATAAGGGCTGGTTCCGGCAGGTAACCGATTTGGATCAATTACCGATCCAGTTCCGCCTGCAACGAAGAGTTGATGGCAGAGAACAGCCTGTTTTTCAGCGAGCTGGTGATGACTGTGGTGACATGGTTCTTGATCATGCGGAAGCCACCCGGAATTTTGACTGAGAAGCGGGGCTTGCCAGCCTCACAAAGGTGACTGCGCCGGTGCGGGCGGTGGCCTGTGTAAAGCCGGCCTGCCGGATCAGCCAGGCGGCAATGCTGCGGGTGACGATGCCCAGGGCCTTGCCCATCAGATCCATGACGGCATCCGTTCCATCAGGGCTGGTGCGGGGATGCCATCAGGGTAGCCCAGGTTGGGGAAGTGTGCAGTGCCCGGATTGGTAGTGGATGACGCGTAGCGCCAGAAAACCTATTGCCCCGTCGGCATCCTGTGCCAGCCTCCGGGGCCGGGGCCGTACCAGGACGTGTCCCAGCCGGTGGGCTCGGCATCATCCAGGTCGTACAGAATTGCCTGGACCTCCTGGATTTTCCCGGACTTCACCGAGAAGAACTCAGCCACCAGACGGTCGATGGAGGCGACGGAACTGGCGTTTTCGATGGGTCCGTCGAGCCGGCCAAAGCGCAGGACCATCAGCACGATGCCGCGCTCCTCGTCCACCACCGCATGCCGGCGGTCCCAGAGGTTGCGTCCGATGAAGCGACCTTTGTGGAAGCCGTCCGCGGCAGTGGTGTAGACGCCGTTGCGGTAAAGGCCCGTGAAGTGGGCGCCGTTTTCGAAGCGCCGCGTATCCGGCAACAGCTCGGCAGGGTGATAGTCCGGCGAACCGTTGGTCTGGAAGGCGCGGAAATAGCCGTCTGCGACGGCAACCAGCTTGTAGTAGGAATCGCGCTCGGGCACCGGAATCGGCAGGGTTAGGAACTCGGATGGTTGCGGGTCCAGTTGCTCTGGCCCCCACCAGGCTTCGCCGGCGTCGCCCTTGAACGCGCGCACGATCTCGATCTCGGTGATTGCGCCCTGCGCCACCTTCAGGCGTACGATCTCCATGGAGTCCTCGCCCTTCTCGTCGACCATGACGATCTGCGTGCCGGTATCCCCGAGGCGTTCATTGACGATGTCGAAGCGCCAGCGTATTTCTTTCGCACCGCTCCAGAAGGCATCCACCAGCGTGACCACCTTGCCGTTCAGGGTGATGCGCGCATTCGCCGCCTGCGGCAGCGCTGCGGGATCGTTCGCGAGCAGCGCCGCAAAGTAAGCGTCGATGTACTGCGTCAGGCAGGCCCGGTCGCAGGCAATTGGAGCCCAGCCGCCGCGCGTGGGGCCATAGTCCGGCTCCCAGGCGCTGGGCAGGGCTTCGTCACGGTTCACCATCACCGCCTGGATGTCCCAGATCAGCCCCTTGCGCACGGCGAAGAACTCGGCGACCAGCCGCTGGGCCGCCTGCGCCGGGCGCGCGGGCTCAAAGCCGGACTTCAAGCCGAAGCGGGCGAAGCTCATCACCACGCCGTATTCCTCGTCCACCACCGGATAGCGCAGATCCCAGATATTGCGGCCCGCATGGAAGCCCAGATCGAACTGTTCCGCCGCGCCCATCGGCGGGTTGCCGACGAAGGCAACGTCGGTGGTCTTGAAGCCATTCTCCAGCCGGGGCACGTTCGGCCAGAACGGCGCCGGGTGATAGTCATCCGTGCCGTTGGTGTTGAAGGCACGCCAGTAGCCCTCGGCTGCGGCGACCAGGTCGTAGTAGGAATCCTGTTCGGCGGGCCGGATCGCCATGTTGAAGTTCGGGTTCGGTGTCTGCAGCGTGGACAGGTCGAACAGACCGCCCTCTTCCACATTGCGGATCAGCAGGGTTTCGGCTTCCGTGATTGCGCCCTCCTTCACCTTCAGGCGGAACGCATAGATGTACTGCGAGCCGTCGGCGTTGTTGATGACGGCCTGGGTGCCCGTATCCCCCCAGCGCGGATTGGCGATGTCGATACGCGCCTGCACCGACGCCGCCTGCTCCCAGAAGGCAGCGTCGGCGTCGACGATGTCGTCGTTCAGGGTAATC
>JBJHAY010000283.1:0-4763 GCA_050485205.1 Gammaproteobacteria bacterium | reverse complement strand
TAGGGACGAGAGGGGCGTATGAGGCCAGGGATGGCCTCATCCGAGCTCACAGGGATGTGCTCGATGCGTCCCCGAACGGCCCTACCCGGGACTCGGCCCTAGCCACTAATTTTGCATCACAGCATGAACCACTGAACCAGAACCACTGGATCTGGGACTCGGCCACTGGATTTGCATCACAGCATGACCCACAAAGCTTACATCACAGCACAAGCCACTGGCCTCCCGATGCAGGTGCCACTGCATGGTAAACAAAGCCGATGCTGGAACCACTGGTCGCGAGCAGCGCTCGCTCCTACAGGGGATGTGTCAGGTCTTGGGGTTGGTCAAGGGGCGGTGGCGCGTTCCACGGCTGAGAGGAAGATGGATTCGGTGAGAATCTGCGGCAAGACCTCGGCGGGTCGAGCGGGATCGGCGGGATACATCAGGTACAGGGGCACGCCGCTGGTATTGTAACGTTTGAGCACAGCAGTGATTTCAGGGTCGTTGTTGGTCCAATCGCCCTTGAGATATACCACCTCCTGGTCCTGCATGGCCGCCAGCACTGTATCCGAACTCAAGGCCACCCGCTCATTCACCAGGCAGGTGATGCACCAGGAGGCCGTCATGTTGACGAACACCGGCCTGCCCTCCTGGCGCAGGGCCGTCAGTCGAGCATCGCTGTAGATTTCATGGAAGGCATCCGCATCCAGTTCCGCGTCGCGAACACGAGTCTCCACCAGGGGCGAAGTCAACAAGCCAAGGGACAGCGCCAAGGCCAGTGCCAGTGCTGCCTGGCTGCCCCTGCCAGGCCAGTAGAAACGGCCATGGGCCACTTTCTGGCGCAGCCACAGGGCCGCGGCAAGCAGGATGCCCGCAGTGCTAACCGCCAGTACCGCCTGCATCCCGGCCTCCATGCCCAGTACCCACAGCAGCCAAGCCACGGTGGCATACAGTGGCAAGGCCAGCACTTGCTTGATGCGCAGCATCCACGGTCCCGGCCGGGGCAGGAAACGGGACATGCCTGGCACCAGCGCTAACACCAGGAAAGGCAGCGCCATGCCCAGCCCAAGGGCAGCGAATACCGCCAGTGTCACCGGCGCGCCCTGGGTCAGAGCAAAGCCGAGGGCCGTGCCCATGAAAGGCGCCGTGCAGGGACTGGCCACCACGGTGGCCAAGACCCCGGTGAAGAAGGAACCGGCGTGACCCTCGCGTTCGGCGAAGCGCGAGCCCAGCCCCATGATGCCGGTACCGATCTCGATCACGCCGGAAAGCGAAAGCCCCAGTATCAGGAACAAGTAGACCAGCAGGGCCACGAACACGGGTGATTGCAAGTGGAAACCCCAACCAATGGCGGCACCACCCGCCTGCAAGGCCAGCAGCACCGTGGCCAGCACCAGAAAGGCCAGGATGATGCCCAGGCTGTAAAGCAGCGCATGAACCACCTGTTCCCGCCGCGATCCGCGGGCAGCAACAGTGGCAAGGCTCATCACCTTCAGCGACAACACCGGAAACACACAAGGCATCAGGTTCAGAATCAGGCCCCCCAGCAGGGCAAATCCGAATATCAACAACAATCCTGGCGCCTGCGCCATGCCCTCGGTAAACAGGAAACCTTCGAAGCCTGAAAAATCGAAGGCGGCCAACTCGGGCGCCGCATCGATTTCGTAGACAGTGCGCCCCTCCCGGCCATCCACCAGCAACAAGCCGGTAAGGCGCTCTAAGCTGGCGGCTTGCAGCCTTGGGTGACTGGCCTGGGCCATTTGCAGCGTGGAGAGCTGAAAATTGATGTGCTGGGTGGCGTTGTAGTCGAACACTCGGTGCTCTCCCGGAATGAAGCTGACCTCGCGGGCCTGTTCGAAAATGGGATCGGTGGCTTGTACCAACAGGTTGACGCGGCCGTCGAACACCGTGAACTGGGCATCGACGCTGATGCCTTCGCGGGGGAAGGTGGCGCGGGTGGCGGCGAATCCAGGCGCCCACTGGGGATCGACAGGAGCCGGGGCGGAGGCCTGCACCGGCAAGGACAGGCTCACCTCGGCGCCACCGGGAATGCAGATGTCATCGCACTCCAGCCAGTTGGCGCTGGCCTCCACCTCGAAGCGGGTGGCACTGAAATCCGCGGGGATGCTGAGACGGGTCAGCAGGAATATCTCGTCTTCATAGCCGAAGTCCACCAGGTCGGCGGGTAATTCGATGCGCTTCGGGGTGGGCCAGACGATATCACCCGCCACCACTCCCGCTGGCAGACGCCACTCGATTTCAGTGGGCTTGCCGGCATCGCCGGGGTTTTTCCAGTAGGTATGCCAGCGCGGCTGGTGGATCAGGCGCAAGGCCACCCACAGGTCCTGGCCGGGATGCACAGCGCTGGTTTCCGCCACCAGTTGCGCGTCCACATGATTGCCGGGGACCAGGGGAGATTGGGCGAGGACGTCCCTGCCGGCAAAGGCCAGCAACAAGAGGACTAACAGATTCAGTGGTAAATTTTTCATCATGCCTGGCATTAGACCCGATTTTGGCGGCTATTGCTCACAAAACCAGTCCAGCAGCAGGCGATTGAGCTGTGCCGGTTTTTCCATGGTCGCCATGTGGCCACAGTCCTCCACCACCTCCAGCCGCGCCTCCGGCAACAGGGCCAGCATGGCCTCATGCTGCTCCACTGGGCTCCAGGTATCCTGGGCGCCGCAGATCAGCCGCACATGTTGACGAATGCTGGGCAGGTAGAGGGATTGATCACCCCTGTCCAGCAAGGCCTTGACCTGTCTCTTGAAATCCGTCACCGAGTTGCGCAGGATCATGGCGCGGATGGCGGTCATCAAGGGGAGGTCGGCACGACGGTCGGGGTGCACCATGGGCGGCGCCCAACTGTCCGCCACCGCCTCCAGTCCCTCCCGATCCGCCAGATCCAGCAAAACCTGACGTTTCTCCGCCTCCCCCGGCTGCACCGGATGTACCCCGGTATCCAACAGGGCAAATCTGTCGATACGATCGGCGGCCAGTTGCATCAGTTCCAGCGCCACCCTGCCGCCCATGGAATGGCCGGCCACGGAAAACCGCGCCGGCGCCTGTGCCAGGATATGCTCGGCCATGCCACGCAGGGAGTCGAAGCCCCGGAACACCGGCACCCTGAGCTCCGCATGCGGCGCCAGGGCCTGCACCTGTTCAGCCCATACTGCCTCATCACACATCAACCCCGGCAGCAGAAACAACACTGGCTTGGCACTCATCAACTACTTTCTCCCGACAATCCCAGTGCCCCCTCTGAGGAATTCAGATCATTGTGTGGATTAGCCAGAGGGGACACTTGTTTGTTTCTCTGGTGGACAAGCGGCAGTACGCTTCTGAACCAGCTCCCGCAAGTTGGGCGGACTACAGCTCCCAAGACGGCATGGTCTCCTTGAGAATGGCCAGGATGGCCTCTCCGGTTTCTCCGCGCAGATGATGGAAATCTTCAGCTCCATCCTCACCCCGCAATATTTCCCCTAGACGCCGCGCCACCTGCTGCTGCACCTGCTCGGGCAAGGCGGCGAAGGCACGGGAGTAGATCAGGTAACTGAGGGGATAGCGGAACACCCGCTCCCGCAGATCCAGTTGCCTGAGGGAGCGGCCCTGGCTGTCGAAAGGCCCCAGGGACTGGAAGTGATCGGCGAAATCGCTGTTGCCAGTCACGCTGTCCGCCAGCGGCGCCTCATCGGCCATCACCAGGGAGCGCACCAGGGGTTCGGTCAACTCCGCCAGCAGGGTCTGATCCAGGCTGCCCTCGTCCTCCGCCGCCCTGACCTTGTAGTTGACGCGGGTAATCAGGTTCTGCACTTCCTTCTGATGTTCCACCACCAGCAGCGGCACGATGTCGCTGGTCTGGGTGAGGTAGGGCGTGGCATCGAACAGCGTGGACAGGTCCAGCAGGTTGCCCCGGCGGGCCGCATCCAGGTCGCGGATCATGGCGATGTCGCGAATCACCAGATTACCCAGATGTTGCTGCTCGCCGTGGGAGCCGCTGACATACCAGCCTCCCCAGCGCCGCACGATGGGCGTGCTGGTGTCAGTGACTTCGCTGATCTCGTGAGACACGATATTGCCATCGGCGCCGGCCAGCACCGACATCATGATGAAACGGGGGGTGCCGCCGCCGGTCAGGCTGTAGCTGTCATGGCAACGCAGGCAGCGCGCCATTTCCCGCTCGAAGGCCGGTGGGCGGTTATTGGCAATGGTGAAGAAAACCGGGCCCACCTCCGGGTCCAGGCTGGCGATTTCCAGGCCGCTGCTGCCCTGGGTCCAGGCCACGTAGACCTCGTCATTGAAA
Source organism: Gammaproteobacteria bacterium (assembly GCA_050485205.1). GTDB lineage: Bacteria > Pseudomonadota > Gammaproteobacteria > Pseudomonadales > Pseudohongiellaceae > JAVVEZ01. The sequence continues at coordinate 481 of JBJHAY010000283.1, read as the reverse complement.
TACAGGGCGCGGGGGGTCTCCGGAGAGATGAAACGGGTTCTGAGGCTGGTCTTGGACCACACCAGGAGTTGCGAGTCAGGATGAATGTCCAGGGCCTCCAACAGGGAATCCAGGTAGCCGCGATGATTGCGCTGCTCCAGTACCACTTCGCCACGCTCGATGCGCGCCGCCAGTTGCGAGATGGGATCAGTGAGCGCACGGTCGGAGTAGCCGATGGCGGGATATTCCGTGTCATAGCGCAACTGCGCCGAAACGCTGCCGGCCGCCAGCAGCGCGAGCAACAATGTCGGTAGTAGAAAATGGCGTTTCATCATGATCCTCAACCTTTTCACAGCCCTTGCAATCACAGGTGTCCATCGCCCCCCTCTGTAGGAGCCTGCCCTGCAGGGGGCACATCTCCCAGATGCTGTACCGGGACTTGGTTTGCACGACACTGGCGCATTATAGCCCATTATCGGGCAGCAGCCTCTCAGTACCGACC
>JBJHAY010000282.1:0-4767 GCA_050485205.1 Gammaproteobacteria bacterium | reverse complement strand
CAAACTGCATGTCATGAAAAACTCCAAGTGCAGGACCTGTCCGGTCAAGGTGCTTCTTGAAGCCATCTGGACCGAGGATCACAAGAGGCTCATGCCCACAATTCACAAAGGTCAGGAGACCCGTGGCGGTGTCCAGAACGCCCCAGAATAGCGTGGCAAACATATTTGCTTGACTGTGGTTGCTCGTGAGGTAATTGTTCGTAAGTTGGACCGCGTTCATGGCGTTCAGGTGGGTAAGCAAGGTGGTCATCTTGAAAACGTCAGATGTGTCGGCGTTGATCGTGTAGCGTTCCGCTAGCCCCACTAGACTGGGAGGGACAGGAACCTCGGCGAACGCCCTAAGCAGACTTCGGATCAGCGCCATAAAAAGCGCAGCCGCGACGCCTTTATCTGATACATCTGCAATGACCAAGCCCACATGCCGTTGGTCTGGGAAGTAAAAAAGGTCGTAGAAATCGCCGCTCACCTCGCGGGCGGGCCGGAAGCAAACTGCCATCTCCCATCATAAAACTGACCGGCGCCAGGCCGAAATTACTGTCGACCTCCTCGCCATTTTCCAGAGCCAGGGCAAAATGCATGGTTACCCGGCTGCGCCGTCCAATGACATCCCGCCGCGCCGGGGACTGGTCGGAATCAAGCTGAATCAGAGGGAGTTTTTCACTCATGCCCGCGGCCCCTGTGCTCCCTGATGATGTCCAGGGCCATCAGGCCGGCACCCAGGCTGATGGCAGCATCCGCCAGGTTGAAGGTGGCAAATCGGTAATCTCCGTAATATAGGCTGATGAAGTCCACCACATATCCTAGCAGCATGCGGTCCAGCAGGTTGCCCACGGCACCTCCCAGAATCAAGGACAGCGCCAAGCCCAACAGGACTTCCTGTCGCGGTAACTTTATCAACCAAAACACCAGTACCAGACTGATGCCGGTGGAGACCCCGGACAGCACCCAGCGCTGCCAGCCCCCGGCCTCGCTCAGGAAGCTGAAAGCGGCACCGCTATTGTAAACCAGCAGCAAGTCAAAGCCTGGAAACACCGTTTCCGGCACGCCGTATTGCAGGACAGCATCACATAAGGCCTTGCTGACCTGGTCCAGCACCATGACCACGAAGGCCAGGGTAAAATACAGGAGAAGCCCTGGCTGAAAGATTTTTGGCGCGTTCACTGGGTCAGCCCCCCCTGATTCAAGGCCGGATGCGCGGCAAAATAGGCCCTGGCCTGGGCGAGATCGACGGCCATATGCCGACTGAGTTCCGACAATCCGCTGAATCTGTGCTCTTCCCGTAATTTCTTCAAGAAGCTGACTTGGAGCCTCTCGCCATAGATATCTGCATCAAAATCAAATAGATGCACTTCCAGGCGCGGGCTGATTCCCACCTTTTCCACCGTCGGGTTGTAACCGATACTGGCGACGCCATTGAACTTGCCATGACTACACTGCGCCTGCGCCACAAAAATGCCATGAAGTGGAAGCTGCGCCGATGCCAGCGCCAGGTTGGCGGTGGGCACTCCCATCTGGCGCCCCAATTGACGGCCACGTATGACCTCGCCGGAAATACTGTAGTAGCGTCCCAGCAAACGCCGGGCCTTCTCGCAATCCCCTGCCTGCAGGATTTGACGTATGAGAGTGCTGCTGACACGCTCGCCATCCACAAATACACCAGGTTCACTGCATACGCTGAACCCCAGGGCTTTCCCCATTTCCTGCAACAATGCAAAGTCTCCACCACGCCGGTAGCCAAAACGAAAATCATCTCCAACCACCAAGGCCTTGATGCCCAGGCCCCGCGCCAGGATGTCCGTGACAAAGGCCTCGGGGGCAAGGCGACTGATGACCTCGTCAAAAGCCAGGCGGTAGACCAGGTCAATGCCATAGGCTTGCAGGAAGCCTACCTTGTCATGGAACTGGTTGAGCCGCACCGGCGCCTTGTCGCCCGCGAAAAACTCTTCGGGCTGGGGCTCGCTCAGGATTACCAGGGAAGGCACCCCGTGCTCTACGGCAAGTGATTGCAGCCGGTCCAGGATATGCTGATGGCCCAGGTGCATGCCATCGTACTTGCCGATTGTGGCGACGCACTGGCCATGCTGGCGCCCGAAGGCAACAAGGTCATCGAATACCTGCATAGGGCTGCGAAACACTCGTGGGCAAAGAAAACAAAGCCGCGATTATACCGGTTTCACTGCTCAATGACGAAACTCGGCGGGGCGCACGCCCAACAGCAACAGCACGCCGCCATAACTGATGGCTCCCGCCATCACCAACAGCGCAAGGTTGCCTATGCGGCGCCATTCCCCCCAGGTTGCCCATTCCGCGGCCGGGGCAGACAGCAAGGTGAGCGTGACAATCATGACCACCACTGCCACCATCAGCTTGCCGCCATAAGACCACCAATGGTGACCAATGACGAAAACCCGCTCGCGCAACAGACCTCTCAGCAATAGACCGGCATTGATGAAGGCCGAGAGGGAAGTGGCCAGGGCCAGGCCCACATGGGCCAAGGGCAGGATGAACAATAGATTCATGACCATGTTGCTGAGCATCGCCACCACCCCATAACGCACAGGTGTCTTGGTATCCTGGCGGGAAAAGTAAGCGGTCACCAGCACCTTGATGCCCATGAAACCCAGTAGCCCCAGGGCATAGGCCTTCAAACTCATGGCCGTGGGCAGCACCGACTCGATACCGAACTCTCCGCGCTGGTAAAGCGTGATGATCAATGGTTCGGCAATCACCACCAGGGCCACGCTGGCCGGCAAGCCCACCACCATGATCACCCGCAAGGCCCAGTCCAACATGGCCTGGAAACGCTCCCTTGAGTCCTCCGCGTGGATGCGGGACAAACTCGGCAGAATCACCGTGGCAATGGCAATGCCAAAGATACCGAGAGGCAATTCCATCAAGCGATCGGAGTAGTAGAGCCAACTCACACTGCCCGTGCCCAGGGCAGTGGCAAGCACGGTGTCCAACAGCAGATTCACCTGACTTACCGACACACTGAACAGCACCGGTATCATCAAGGCAATGATGCGCGTCACACCGGGATGATCACGTTTCAACCTTGGTCGTGGCAGCAATTGCAAGCCTTTCAGAAAGGGAAGTTGGAACACCAACTGCACCACCCCAGCCATCATCACACCCCAGGCCAGGGCCATTACCGGCTCGGTCAGCAGCGGGCTCAACAGCAAGGCACAGCCTATCAGGGAAACATTCAGGAATACCGGCGTCAGCGCCGGCACCGCAAAGCGGCCGTAGGAATTCAGTATGGCACCGGCAAAGCCGGTAAGGGAGATCAACAGAATGTAGGGAAAGGTGATGCGCAACAAGTCCGCCAGCAAGGAGAACTTCTCGGGCGTGGAAAGATAGCCCGGCGCAAACAAGGCGGCAAGCAGGGAAGCTCCCAGCACCCCCAGCACCGAAATCACCAGCAAACTCAGTCCCAAACTGCCGGCCACGTGGTCCACCAGATCCCTGACCTCGGCCTGGCTCCGGGTTTTGCGGTACTCCGACAGCACTGGCACAAAGGCCTGGGAAAAAGCCCCCTCGGCGAACAGGCGGCGCAGAAAGTTGGGAATCTTGAACGCGACAAAAAAAGCATCAGCGGCATCGCCATCACCAAACACGGCAGCGAATACGATTTCCCGGATCTGGCCCAGTACCCTGGAAATCAGAGTCATGGCGGACACCAGCAAGCCGGCCCGTGCCACCCCAGGCTCAACTCCCTCGCGTTTTTGTTGCTCCGACCTGGATTCGCGCTCTAAGGCCATGGACTCCTTGCTGACAACCCTGTGCAGGGCGGCATTTCAAAAGGCTGCATATTACACCCCAAGCCCCCAACCAGGCCACATTCACCCTTGACATTGGCGGACGGAAACGGCATATTTGCGCGTCTCAATTTTCGGACCAGATTTTCGAACATCTAAGGAGCTTCACTTGGCTAATTCACCACAGGCACGCAAGAGAGCCCGTCAGGCTGAAGGCCGTCGCCGCCACAACGCCAGCTTCCGCTCAATGGTGCGCACCTACATCAAGAAAGTAGTGACGGCCATCGGCAGCGCCGACTATGACAAGGCGACCGCCGCCTACAACGAAGCCGTGCCCGTCATCGACCGCATGGCTGACAAGGGCATCATTCACAAGAACAAGGCCTCTCGCCACAAGAGCAGGCTCAACACAGCGATCAAGGCACTTAAAGAAGCCTGATGACCCGCTGTGCCAGTATCAAAAAGCCGGCTGATGCCGGCTTTTTTGTTTTTTTGCAGCTATTACTCCAGTATCTGGCTCCGAGGGTATTCCTAGCCCGGATTCGCAACAGCAGAAACCGCGGCAGCAGAAGCAACAACAGCCGGGCCATAAGAAGAACGGTAAAATATCCGGGGTGAGCACGAAGCTCAGAGCAAGGCCAGATTGTCGCGATGAATCATTTCATGATCACCGTCGTAGCCCAGAATGGCTTGAATCTGCTCACTGGGCTTGCCAATAATGCGTCGCGCTTCTTCGTGACCATAATTCACCAATCCCCTGGCCACCGGATGCCCCTGCAGGTCTTCGCAACTCACCACATCACCACGGCGGAAGCGCCCCGACACAGATTTTACCCCCACCGGCAACAGACTGCGGCCGGAATTGCGTAACACCGCCACGGCGCCATCATCCAGCACCAGCCTGCCCTTGACCTGAAGATGACTGGCCAGCCATTGCTTGCGGGCGGCCACGGGTCGATCGTCCGGCACCAGCACGGTTCCCACCTGCTCGCCAGCTCGCAGCAAATGC
>JBJHAY010000281.1:0-4808 GCA_050485205.1 Gammaproteobacteria bacterium | reverse complement strand
GCCCCGGACAGGGCCACTCGGGGACGCATCAAGCACATCCCTGTGAGCTCGGATGAGGCCATCCATGGCCTCATACGCCCCTCGTGTCCCTGTCCGGAGCCCAGCCCTTCTGACTTCAGTGCTGTTGCCATTGATTTGTGCTATTGCCATTGATTCGTGCTGTTGGCATTGATTTGTGTGTTGCCAGTTCCCCCACTTGCGCAAGCACAAAGCGTTATGCCTGCCCCATGGTTTATACTTGGCCATCGGCAACACAGGCAGGATTTCCCGCATCATGAACAGCATGGACCAACAAGTCCTCACCCAACTCGTGCAGTGGCTCGACAGTGGCCGCCGCAGCTGGCTCTGTACCATCATCCAGACCTTTGGTTCTTCTCCGCGTCCGGTGGGTTCGTTGCTGGCCTGCAACGAGGATGGTCAGTACTGTGGCTCCCTTTCCGGTGGCTGCGTCGAGGATGACCTGCGGGAAAGCATCTTTCAAGGAAAGCTGGCCAGGGAAAAACCCGAGCGCATCAAGTATGGGGTGGCGGTGGAGGATGTCCTGCGCCTGGGCCTGCCCTGCGGCGGCACCCTGGAAGTGGTGGTGGAGCCGATCCAGCCGACGCAATTGCCGCTGTTCCGGACCTTGGCCGACAAAATCCAGCAGCGCCAGCTGGTGGCCCGGCGCCTGAATATGGCCACTGGGGAAAGCGCCTTGCAGGATGTGGATCACTTCGCCCCGCTGCAGCTCCAGGGCGACCACATGCTCCATAGCTATGGCCCCAATTTTCAGTTGCTGCTGATCGGCGCTGTGCAGGTGGCCTACTACCTGGCCGACATGGCCCAGGCCCTGGATTACCAGGTGGCCATCTGCGACCCTCGTCAGGACTTGATCGACAATTGCCCTCTGCAAGATGTGGAGCTGCACTGCGGCATGCCGGACGACTGGCTGCGCGCCAGGACCATCGACCAGCACACCGCGGTGATCGCCCTCTGCCATGATCCCCGCATCGACGACATGGCGCTGATGGAAGTGCTGCACCGGGATGCCTTCTACATCGGTGCCATGGGCTCCGCCAAAACTTCGGAAAAACGCCGTGAACGGCTGTTGCTGCTGGATCTGGAAGCGGCACAACTGGACAAGCTGCACGCCCCCGTGGGCCTCGACATCGGCAGCAAGACCCCACCGGAAATCGCCATCGCCATCCTGGCTGAACTCACCCAATTGCGGGCCCAGCGCCATGGCCGGGGCTGAGCGCCCGGCACTGGAGGACATTGGCATCATCGTGCTGGCGGCGGGCCGTAGTCGGCGTTTCAAGGGTGACAAACGCCTGGCCAAGCTGGATTGCGGCATCCCACTGCTGGAAGCCACACTACGAAATATCCCCGAAGAGTTCCAGCGCAGACTGTTGGTACTCCGCCCGGGCGATGCCACCCTGGCCACCACTTACGCTGCCCGCGGTTGGCAAGTCCACTTTGCCCCGGACTCCCATCTTGGTCTTGGCCATAGTCTGGCCTCCGCCATCCGCCAGGTTCAGGACTGGAGTGGCTGCCTGATAGCGCTCGGCGACATGCCCTTCATCCACCCACAAACCTTCCTGCAATTGCGCCAGGCACTTGTCGACTACCCAATGGTGGTGCCGGTCTATCAGGGCAGGCGTGGTAATCCAGCAGGGTTTCGCAGCAACTACTTCGCGCCCATCGCCCGCCTGCAAGGAGATCGGGGCGCAAGACAACTACTGCGGGAACATGCCAGCCTCTGTCATGAGGAAGACTGCGGCGACCCTGGGATACTGGAGGATATTGACACTCCGGCGGCGCTGGGTGTTGGCAAGGGCTGCTGAATCTGCTGCAAAACGCTTATTAAGAACTCAGTCCGAACTTTGCCGCCCATCGCTACCGCGTTAACCAAGCGGTCAACAAACGCACCTGAAAATCATCCAGCCTATCCTGGAAGGCAGGCATGATGCCGCCGCGCCCTTCGGCGATGGATTGACGCAGGCTGTCGCGATCACCGCCATAGGTCCAGGCACCAGCCCTGAGATCGGGCGCGCCCAGCAGCGGATTGCCCTGGCCTTCGGCGCCATGACAGGCCAGACAGAACAATTGGAAAGACTGGCGTCCGGGGTGCTGTTCATCGGCGGTGCCGGCCGCCAATGCCAGGACGTAGTCGGTGACGTTGTCGAGATTATTGCCCAGGGCCGCGCCCCATGGCGGCATCACGCCGATGCGGCCATGGCGGATGCTTTGTTCAATCTGGACTGCTTCGCCACCCCATTGCCAATGGGCATCGCGCAAATTGGGAAACATATTGGCCTGCCCTTCTCCCGTCGGCCCATGGCAGGCGGCACATTCGCGCACGAAGATGTTGCGGGCGGTGTCCATCAGCCCTGGGTCTGCCTGCAAGTCTTCCAGACGCAAGTCAGCCAGACGTTGGCGCTGGGCACTGAACTCGCTGGCATAGCTTTCATAGCTGGCTTCGATGTGATGGCCCTGGGACCAGCGCAACATGCCCTTGAAGCGCCCCATGCCGGGATAAAGCAGCAGATAAATGACCGAAAATACCATAAACGCCAGGATCATCCAGAACCACCACAATGGCGCCGGTGTGTGTCCTTCCTTCAGATCCTCGTCCCACACTGCCTCTTCACCCGACTCGTGGTCCGGCGCAAAATACACACTCAACACCAACCAGGTCAGCCCACAGAAACTCACCAGGGTGAGGACGACGATCCAGCCGCCCCAGAAGGCACTCGGTAGATCAGCCATGGTCGCGCTCATCCTCCAGGGGAATACGGGAAATCCTGGTGGCCTGCTCGCCACCGCCACGCAGAGCCAGCCAGGTCACCAGCACCACCATGAACAGCATCACCAGCATGTCACCGGCAAATATGAAGAAGGTCATCATGGCTTGGCTCCAGGTGGCAGGGTCGTGCCCAGCATTTGCAGATAGGCGATAAGGGCGTCCATTTCAGTGGCCCCCGCCACTGCCTGGGGTGCCTGGGCGATGTCTTCATCGCTGTAGGGATGGCCGAGCCGGCGCAGGGCACGCATTTTCAGCGCCACTTCCCCGCCATCCAAGGCTTGCCGCTCCAGCCAGGGATAGGCGGGCATGATGGACGCCGGCACCACTGACCTTGGGTCCAGCAAATGCACCCGGTGCCAATCATCCGAATACTTGCCACCGATGCGGTGCAGGTCGGGACCGGTGCGCTTGGAGCCCCACAGGAACGGTCGATCATAAACGAACTCCCCGGCGCGGGAGTAAGGACCGTAACGCTCCACTTCAGCCAGCAGCGGACGGATCTGCTGGGAGTGGCAGACACTGCAACCCTCGCGGATGTAGACATCACGCCCCGCCAGCTCCAGCGCCGTATAAGGCCTGACATTCTCCGCCGCGTCGCGGAGTGAATCCTGAAAGATACTTGGCAGAATCTGCACCAGCCCACCGATGCTGGCCACCACCAGAATACCGAAGATCAACAGCCCGGCGTGATTTTCCAGTTTCTGGTGCAGGGTGATGCCGTTCATGTGGCCTCCCTCATCATGGAACCCCGCGCTGGGGGCATGGCGAATTCATCGGCGACCGGCGCCGGAAATCTTCGCACCACCTCGCCGCCCTTCATGGTCATCAACAGGTTCCAGGTCATCAGCGCGGTACCACCCAGAAACAGCAGTCCCGCCACCAAGCGCAAGCCGTAGTAAGGAGTCATGCTGGCCATGATGTCGGCAAAGCTGAAGCGCAATTCACCCAGCTCATCAACACTCAACCAGAGCAAGCCCTGGCTCACCCCCGCCGCCCACATAGCCAGGATGTAGAGCATGGTACCCGCCAGGGCCAGCCAGAAATGCAGATTGGCCATGGGCACACTGTACAGCTCACGACCAAATAGCCGGGGTACCAGGAAGTAGAAAGTGCCATAGGTAACCATGGCGTTCCAGCCCAGGGCCCCGGAATGCACATGCCCCACGGTCCAGTCGGTGAAGTGACTGATGACGTTGACACTGCGGATGGCCATCATCGGACCCTCGAAGGTGGCCAGGCCATAGAAGGCCAGGGACAGCACGATGAACTTCAGGGCTGGATCGGTCCGCAGCTTTTCCCAGGCCTTGCTCACCGTCATCACCCCATTGATCAGGGTGGCCCAGGAGGGTGCCAGCAGAATCACGCTCATCACCACCCCCAGGGACTGCACCCACTCGGGAATGGCGTTGTAGTGCAGATGATGAGGCCCGGCCCAGATATAGGTGTAGGTGAAAGCCCAGAACGCCACCACCGACAAGCGATAGCTCCAGATCGGTTGGTTGGCATGCTTGGGCAGGAAGTAGTAAAGCATGCCCAGGAAACCGCCGGTCAGCAGGAAGCCAACGGCGTTGTGCCCATACCACCACTGCACGATGGCGTCCTGGGCGCCAGCATAGAGGGAGTAGGATTTGGACAGCGTCACCGGCAAGGCCAGGCTGTTGACCACGTGCAGCATGGCAATCACGATGATGAGGGCACCGAAGAACCAGTTGGAAATATAGATGGGCCTGATCCGGCGCCGGGCGATGGTGCCGAAAAATACCACGCCAAAGCTGATCCAGAGCACGGCGATGGCAATGTCGAAGGGCCATTCCAATTCGGCATATTCCTTGGAACTGGTCCAGCCCGCCAACAGTGAGAGCCCTCCCAGCACCATCAAGGCCTGCCAGCCGTAACAGCAAAACCAGGCCAGACGCGGCAGTGCCAGGGGTACATGACAGGTGCGCTGCACACTGTAGAAGGCGGTGGCCATCAGGGCGGAAACCCCAAATCCAAATATCACGCCATTGGTGTGCAGGGGCTG
>JBJHAY010000280.1:0-4839 GCA_050485205.1 Gammaproteobacteria bacterium | reverse complement strand
CACCACGCCGCCGCCAAGCGCGACGAGGGTACAGGAGCGGCCATAGTTGGCGGCCAGCAGGGCATCATAGATCTCCGCCACCTGCTCCAGAGTCTTGTATTGTTCACCGTCCGGCAGCACCACTTCCATGGTGGCACGACCGGCCAAACCGGCCTTGAGCCTGGAAAGATAAAGCGGCGCCACGGTTTCATTGGTGACGATGCAGATGCCCCCAGTACCGAGGTGTGGCGTCAGCAGGCCGGCATCATCCAACAGACCTTCACCGATGTGGATGGGGTAGGAACGCTCGCCCAATGCCACTGTCACGCTTTGCCGATCCATCCTGCTCATGCCTCCGCCAATTTTTCCATGATTTCCATACAAACCGTCTTGGGACTTCTGCGATTGGTGACCACCACATGATCGGCTATTTCGCGATAGAGCGGGTCGCGCTCGGTCATGATCTGTTCCAGTCTGGCCCTGGGATCGGGGGCATCACGCAGCAAGGGACGCTTTTGATCCCGCTTGGTGCGCTCCACCAGTTGCCCAAGGGTGGCCAGCAGGTACACCACCCTGCCATTGCTGCGCAGGTGCCTGCGGTTTTCCTCGGCCAGCACGGCGCCACCGCCAGTGGCCAGGACAATCCCCCGGCGCTGGGTCAAATCCGCAATCACCCGGCTTTCGCGGGCGCGGAAACCTGATTCGCCCTCGACATCGAATATCCAAGGGATATCGGCCCCGGTGCGCTCTTCGATCTCGTGGTCGGAATCCACAAACTCCATGCCCAGTTCCCTGGCCAGCAGCCTGCCGATGGTGGTCTTGCCGGAGCCCATGGGCCCGATCAAAAAAATATTGTCTCGTGTCAGTGCCATTGCTCAACTCTGGTAGTCACCGCGCAATCACCCATATCTCGCCCTGACCAAGCGGACCAGGGCCTGTTCACGCCAACTGCTGTGAACAGGCCCTGGCTGGTCAAACGCTATGAATGGCCGGGTCAGCGCAACTCATTGATGATGGAGGGCGTAATGAAGATCAACAGCTCGGTTTTGCTGGAGCTGTTCTCCGTCCGGCGGAACAATGTCCCCAGGAAAGGCAAGTCTCCCAGCAAGGGAGTCTTGGAAATGGTCTGAGTTTCTTCCTCCCTGAAAACGCCACCCAGCACGATTGTATCACCATCATTGACCAGCACGCGCGTCGTCACCGCATTGGTGGCAATGGCCGGTACCGCGCCGGCTGGCGCGGGAATCACGGAGTCCTGATGGATGTCCAGCAACATGATGATGCGGCCATCCGGGGTGATCTGCGGAGTCACTTCCAGGGACAGCACTGCCGCCACGAATTCAGTGGTGGAACCACCGGCGGTACCGCCGGCCTGGGCCTGATAGGGCACCTGCACACCTGATTGGATGCGGGCTGGCTGCTTGTCCTGGGTAGTTACCTTGGGCTGGGCAATGACTTCACCGTTACCACTGGATTCGAGTGCGGACAGCTCCAACTGCAATAGGCCACTATTGCCAGCATAACCAAGGGCAAAGGCCGTATTAGGAGCAGGAGCCCCCAGATCCACCATCAAGCCCTGACCAATATTGACCGCTGGCTGGCCCGGGATGCCGATGCCCCCCACCTGTCCACCAACACCACCAACACCGCCAACGCCTCCTATTCCACCGACACCACCGACGCCGCCGACACCACCAACTCCTCCCACGCCGCCAACGCCACCCATGCCAGGCTGCTGCAACTGTGGCATCAGGTTACCCCCCAGGGTAATGGTATCAGGACCATTGTTCAGGGTTTGCACACCGCCCCAGCGGATACCCAGGGCATCACTGAAGGTGGTGGAAGCATTGACGATTCTGGCTTCGATCAATACCTGCTTGACGGGTACGTCAAGGCGGTTAAGCAATTCCCTGATTTCCGCCAACTGCGCCGCGGTGTCCTGAACGATGAGGGTATTGGTCCTGATATCGACACTGGCGGTGCCGCGTTCGGAAATCAGCCCCCTGGAACCAGGCGCCCCATCCTCGCCACCGCCGGTTCTCATGATCAGATTGAGAATGTCAGCCGCCACCGCATAATTGATAGCGATGTACTCAGTGACCAGGGGAGCCAATGCCTCCACCTGACGGGCATTTTCCAGCACCTGCCGTTCCCACTCCGCTATCTCCTGGGACGGCGCCACATACAGCACCTCTCCCACCAGACGCTGCCCCAGGCCACGAGCCCGCAGTACCAGATCCAATGCCTGATCCCACGGGACATTCACCAGGCGCAAGGTAATGTTGCCGGAAACGCTGTCACTGACCACCAGGCTGAAATCGTTGAAATCAGCAAGAATCTGCAGCACTGAGCGCACATCGATATCCTGGAAATTCAGCGAAATACGTTCTCCACTGAAATCAAAGGCCTGGCCCTGGGCAGCGGCGGCAGCCAACACCGGGGTGACGCTGATGACGTACTGACCACCTGTCTGAAATGCCAGGTATTCGTACTGACCCACCACATCGGCAACGATCCTTACCGCATTCCCCTCGCGGAATACATCCACATAGCGCACCGGCGTGGCGAAGTCCGTCACATCCATGCGCATCTGCTGATTGTTGGCCAGGCTGGCATTGTCAAAAGTCAGCTGCAGCCGATTACCCACCTGATTGATATTGCCCACCAGATTGGCCCTGGCCAGGTCGATGATGATCCTGGCCTCGCCATCATCTCCGCGGCGAAAATCCACATTGCGGATATCGGCGGCCGTCGCTTGCTGTGTTTGTGGCTGGGCGGGAGCTGGCTGAGCGACGGCAGGCGGTGCCACCGGTTGTGGGGCAGGCTGCTGGGGAGCCGGTTGTTGTGGGACAGCTTGTTGCGGGGCGGGCTGTTGCGGCACTGCCTGCTGGGGAGCAGGCGCCTGAGGCGCGGGTGCCTGTGCAGCTGCAAGTGCAGGAGGTGGAGCACCGGCGCCAGCATCCTCACCTACCAACAGGAACAGCTCATTGCCACTGGCGCGCACTTCGTAGGCGGTAGCCTCGCGCAGATTCACTACCATCCGCGTGCGGCCCTGGGCCTCGACGAACGTGGCGCTTTCGGCATTGGCGAAGGCCAGGGGATAACGGCGGCTTTCGAGGCGATTGTTGACATTGGCGAAGTCAACCGAAAGCCTGGCCGGATTGTTGGTGGAAAAAATCTGCGGCTCGGGCGGGCTGCGGTCGAAGCGCAGGCGGATTTCGAAACGGTCCCCCGGCAGGGAAACAAATGACACATCTTCCAATGCAGCCTGGGCACTGGCGCTGTTTGACAGCAGCAATGCGAGCAGCGGCATCAGGAATGTCGCCAGAATTGTGAATGGCTTGTACATTGTCGTTTCTCCCGGTTTTGTGCGGCCTGCCTGGCGGCCAGCCGCTTCGCGGTGGTTACAGCCGCTCATTCCAAAATTGTGATGCTTTGCGGCCGTTCGATCCATCCCCCGTCGCCACTGGGAACGATCTCCACCAAGTCCACCTGGGTATCAGTCACACTGCTGATACGTCCGTGGTTACGCCCAAGATAATTACCTATTGTCACCCTGTGGATACTGCCACTCTCATCACGGATCAGCACCCACAGGCGATTGTCCCGCGACAAGGTACCCACCATGCTGAGATTGCCAAGGGCAAATTCCTCCAAGGGTTCTCTGCGGCGGGTCAAATCAGGTTCCACCTGATTCATCTGAGCTCGTTGCGCGGCAGCGATATCCAGCGGCACATCGAAAGGCCCCCTGAGCCCAGCCGCGCTGTAAGTAAAGGCCTGATAAGCCACAAACTCGGGCAAGGGTTCTATCGGCGCGGGGGGGCGATTGACCACTTGCTGCACATAGCTTTCCAATTCCCCCATGTTGCCTCCCTGCTCGCAGGCCACCAGCAATACCGCCAACGATGGCAGCAGCAGGCGCTTCATGGCCAGCTTGAACGCCTGCTGTCCAGCCCGGCGATTGCACCAATCTTCCATGGCGATGACTTTCCAGACCAAGGCCCGCATCTCACTCATCTCCCGTATTGTAGCGATAGGTTCGGGCGGTGATGGTCATGCTCAAGGCACTTCGGTTATTGCCGGCGGTAATCGTGAAATCATGCAAGGTTACGATCCGGGGGAGGCTTGCCACTCCACTCACGAATGTGCCGAAATCATGGTAGCCACCCGTCACGCTGACGATGATGGGCAACTCCACGTAAAACTCCCTGGCGACTTCGTTCTGTAATTGAATGGAATTGAATTCAAGACCACTGCCCTGACCAGTGAACGAAATATCTTCCAGCAGCCCCGGCACCTCGGTCTTGCCCGGCAGTTGTCGCAACAAGGCACCAAAGGAATCTTCCATTTCCTCCATCTGGCGCTGGTAATCCTCTAGGCTGGAGGCAAGAATAGCCTTGGACTCCAGATCACTGCGCAAGCCGATTTCCTGATTGGTGACATTGTCCAATACGGCCTGAAGGTTCTTGACATGAAACCAATATCCCGCGCCGAGACAAGAGACAAACAACGCTATGCCCAGCACCAGCTTGACCGGCCCCGGCCAGACGCCCATGGTCTCCACATCACCAAGATCGTTCCAATCGAAATTCTTCAATTCATCGACGGAGCGCTTTCCCAACTCCTTGAGGCCAGCAAGCCCTTTCTTCATCTCACTGCCCCCCTTCCACCGGCGAGGTGACGGTAACCACCAGCTGGAACTGGTTACGGCCGCTGCCACCGCTTGCAGTGCTGCCCGCCACCGCTGACACCTGGCGCAAGTCCGGATCGGCAAACCAGGGCGAGTCCTCCAATTGACGCATCAAGGTTGAAACCCGGGTATTGGATTCCGCCACACCTTCCAACTGAATGATATTGCCG
>JBJHAY010000279.1:0-4843 GCA_050485205.1 Gammaproteobacteria bacterium | reverse complement strand
CTCGGTCAGGGAGCGGGTGAGCAGTTTGAAGCGCTCGGGGCTCATGCGGGCATGGACCTGGTTGTCCACCATGATGTTGGGGCTGCAAGCGCAGTTGCCCAGGCAGTAGACCGGCTCCAGGGTGAAGTGGCCATCCGCGGTGGTTTCATGGAAGCCGATGCCAAGGTGCTGCTTGATCTCATCGGTGAGTTGTTCCGAGCCCATGGCCTGGCAGGCCTCGGCCTGGCATACCTTGACCAGGTAGCGGCCGGGTTTGCTGGTTCTGAAGTCGTGGTAGAAGCTGGCGACCCCATGCACTTCGGCACGGGTGAGGTTGAAGAGTTTGGCGAGCAGGCGGATAGCCTCGTCGTCCACATAACCGAACAAGTCCTGGACCTTGTGCAGGGCATTGATGAGAGTGCCCGGCTTGCCTACGAATTCCTGAACCGCCTGGGTGGCGAGCTCGGGATTCCAGTGCTGATACTGTCTGGGTGCTGCAATTTCCGCCATGAGTCTGGTGTTCCTGTCCCAAGTATTAGATGGAGCCGGCGTACATCGATGGCTGCTGTGCTGTCCGCCCATCTCATGTGAGACGGCGCATGACATTGTCAGCGGCTCATTGCCGGGGCCAGTCAAGGAGTTGTCTTGTACCGCCTTGCCGAAGGGCACGGATTTTAGCATGCCACCCCTGTGGCGGCAATGAAACCGAACCGCATGGTCCGTAGCACATGGCGCCATCTGGGGTTGTGGCGGTTTTGGGAGCAGGCAATTTGCTCGCCAATTCTTCGATATGCGAAATTTTTTTCGGCGTGACGGGAACTTGCGTGTCACCGGAAATCATCGAAGGATCAGCGAATCCGGTCAGCGCCATGGTAGATGTTGAAGCGCTCGGCACCAAGAAAGCCCACCAGGGTCATGTTGAACTCCTGCGCCAGTTCCACTGCCAGGGAGGATGGCGCACCCACTGCCGCCAACAGCGGTGCCCTTGCCATCAGGGCTTTCTGCATCAATTCGAAGCTGGCGCGGCCGCTGACGAGGATGCCTTGGTGCTGCAAGGGCAAGGCTTGATCCAGCAACAACTGGCCGATGAGTTTGTCCATGGCGTTGTGACGGCCCACGTCCTCCATCACCATGCCCAGGTTGCCCGCCATGTCGAACACACCGACCCCGTGGTTGCCCCCGGTGGCGGCAAACAAGGGTTGTGACTGGCGCAAACTGGTGGCCAGGCCATGAAGGGCCGCGGCGCTGATCTGGAAATCGCTGTCGTGCACCGCTTCCTGGCCTTTCAGGCTCAGGGCCTCCAGGGAGGCCTTGCCACAAATGCCGCAACTGGAGGTGGTGTAAAAATGCCGCTCCAGGCGGCCCAGATCCAGCACCACATCCTCGCGCAGTTCGATGCGGATGACGTTGTCGCGGGTGTCATCGATGCCGGCCACCTGGCTGGCGCTGGTGAGGATGTTCTCGGTGTACAGGAAGCCCAGGGCCAGGGCCCGGTCGTGGCCCGGAGTGCGCATGGTGATGGAAACGCTCTTGTGGAGCCGGCCACGCTGGCTGTCGGTATAGCCCAGGCGGATTTCCAGGGGCTCTTCCACCGCCAGCGTATCTTCCACGACATCGCGGCCACTGCGGGTCTGTCGCAGAATGGTGGACTGGCTTTGCTGCTCTTGTGTGATGTTGCTGGTCATGCATGGCTCGATGGTTTTCAAAAGAGTTTGATTGTATAGCCGCCGTCGCCGACCTGCACGTCATTGATGCGCAAGGGAAACTGTCCCTGCTTGCGGTCGTGGAAGTAATGCCGCAGGACATTGGTGACAGCGGGAAAGGCCATGTGTTGCCAGGGCACTGTCGACTCCTGGAATAACGAGACTTCCAGGCTTTCCTTGCCAGCTTGGTAGTCCAGATCCATCAATTCGCCCAGGAAGAAGATGTGGACCTGGTCGATGTGGGGCAGATTGTAGATGGCGTAAAGGCTGTCCAGGGCAACCCTGGCGCCGGCTTCTTCCAGGGTTTCGCGCAAGGCTCCCTGTTGCAGGGTTTCGCCATTTTCCATGAAGCCGCCGGGCACCGTCCACAGGCCATAACGGGGCTCGATGGAGCGCTTGCACAGCAGCACCTGGTCCTGGTGGCAGGGCAGGGTGCAGACAATGATGCGGGGGTTTTCGTAGTGTACCCACTGGCAGTGGTCACAGACATGGCGATGACGGTCATCGCCGCGGGGAATCCTCAGGCTTACGGCATTGCCACACTGGGAACAGTACTTCATGGCGCTCACGGGAACAGGGAAGGTTGTATGTCATCGGCGTCATCCCCTTCGCCGGAGAATGCCGGGTCTGCCCACATTCTGACGGTCTTGATCATGTTGTCCTTGACCATGACGATTTCCGCGCGGTGCTGGGGCAGGCGGATGCCGACGTTGTTTTCCGGGATGTTTTCCAGCATTTCGGTGAGCAAGCCATTGAGGGTCTTGGGACCGTCGGTGGGCAGGTTCCAGTCCAGGGCGCGGTTGATCTCACGAATGTAGGAGGCGCCGTCCAGCAAGTAGCTGCCATCGGCCTGGGGGTGGATGTCAGTGCCGGTTTCCGCCAGATTGGTGGTGAAGCTGCCGACGATTTCTTCCAGGATATCCTCCAGGGTGACGATACCCTGGACATCACCATATTCATCCACCACCAGGGCAATACGCTGTTTGTTTTTCTGAAAATTGGACAGTTGCGTATGCAGGGGGGTGCTTTCCGGCACGAAGTAGGGTGCCGTGCAAAGCTGCATCAACAGTGCCTTGTTCACTTCCGGCACGCTGCTGAATTTTGCGGTACTGCGCATGTGCAGAATGCCCACCACGTCATTGAGGTCGCGCCTGTAGACGGGCAGGCGGGTATGCTGGCTTTTCGATATCTGCTCCATGATGAAGTCCATGTCATCATCAAGATCAATGCCCACCACCTCGTTGCGTGGCACCATGATGTCGTTGACGGTGACCTTCTCCAGATCAAGGATGTTGAGCAACATGTTTTGTCTGCGCACCGGAATGCGGGCGCCGGACTCATCCACCACGGTTCTCAGTTCATCAGGGCTCAGGTGGTGTGACTCATCTTCCACCTTGACCTCGTATCCCAGCAGTCGCAGCAGGCCGTTGGAGACGGTATTGACCATCCACACCACTGGGTAGAACAGCCACAACAGCGGTACCAGCAAGAGGCTGGAGGGAAAGGCGATGAGTTCGGGTTTGACCGCGGCAATGGTCTTGGGCGTGACTTCCGCAAAAATCAGGAACACGATGGTGAGAAACACCGTTGAAATGATGGCGCCGGCATCACCGAACAACTGAATGGCGATGATGGTGCCGATGGACGAGGCCAGGAAATTGACGAAGTTGTTGCCGATCAGGATCAACCCTATCAAGCGGTCGGGCTTGTCCAGCAGGTTGCTGGCGCGCATTGCGCCCCGGTGCCCTTGCTTGGTCAGATGCCGCAGGCGATACCGGTTGAGGGACATCATGGCGGTTTCTGAGCTGGAGAAATAGGCCGAGGCCACCACCAGGAAGGCCAATAGGATCATCAGTGACTGGAGGGAGAGATTGCTCATGCCCGTTGCAGGATGATTTCCAGGACGAACTTGCTGCCGAAGTAGGCCAGCACCAGGAACAGGAAGCCGGTCAGGGTCCAGCGGATCGCGGTGGTGCCGCGCCAGCCCAACTGATGCCGGCCCCACAGCAATATGGCGAATACCACCCAGGCCATCAGCGAGAATGCGGTTTTGTGGCTCAGATGCTGTCCCAGGAAGTCCTCCATGAAGAGGATGCCGGTGATGATCACGCCGCTCAACAGCAACAGCCCGGCCCACACCAGTTCGAACAACAGGGCCTCCATGGTCTGCAAGGGTGGCAGTGCGCGGATCAATCTGAAGGAGTGGTGTTTGAGCTGGTAGTTCTGAAAGTGGATGAACAGAGCCTGCACCGCGGCGATGGTCATGATGCTGGTGGCCAGCAGGGCCAGCAGGATGTGCACGGCCATGCCCAGGGTGTATTGCTGTGGATGGCTGCCGGTGTTGACCCACAGCGACAACAGAATGCTGATGATGGCCAGGGGAAACAAGCCCAGGAACAGGTTT
Source organism: Gammaproteobacteria bacterium (assembly GCA_050485205.1). GTDB lineage: Bacteria > Pseudomonadota > Gammaproteobacteria > Pseudomonadales > Pseudohongiellaceae > JAVVEZ01. The sequence goes on along the minus strand of JBJHAY010000279.1, from coordinate 757 downwards.
TCCAGAGGCTTGCGCAGGCTGCTCAACAGCACCATCAGCGCCATTGACCAGCTGAACAGGGTGGCGATCTTGAAGAAGCTGAAATCATAACCGGCCGGGGTTTTGATGATGGCCACCACATTCAACAGATGGAAGCCAAGAGCCAGCCAACCACACCACAGTATGGGTGAGCGTGGCGCCTCGCCACCAGCGAAGCGCCTTCCCTGCAGGAAGGTGCCAGCGGCGTAGAACAGGACGGCGATCAAACCTGGGATGATTGCTTGCATGCGGCGAAGTCTCTCACATCCTGGGTCAATGGCGGAAGCCTTTCTCCATCTGTGAGGTGAATGTACCCAGGCTGCAATTCTTGTTCCCAGGCGTGCAGGCATGCCGCTTCCGAACTGGTGGTGTCCTGTTGGGACTGAAGCATGGTTGGCGGCGTGGTATGCTTGCCGCTCAGCATTTTGTAGAATCCCACCTTTTCAGACCCATTTCCGGCCAGGCCGGCAGCGAGTATCCATGTTCGAGAATCTCACAGAACGCCTGTCGGCGGCCCTGCGCGGCATCAGCGGCAAGGCCAAGCTGACTGAAGACAACATCCAGGAAAGCCTGCGCGAGGTGCGGCGTGCCTTGCTGGAGGCGGATGTGGCGTTGCCGGTGGTGAAGGACTTTGTCGAGCAGGTGAAGCTTCGCGCCCTGGGCCAGGAAGTCTCCAGCAGCCTGAGTCCAGGCCAGGCCTTCCTCAAGATCGTGCGGGCTGAATTGCAGAGCCTGATGA
>JBJHAY010000278.1:0-4856 GCA_050485205.1 Gammaproteobacteria bacterium | reverse complement strand
GAACAGGGGGGGGGAGAAAATCACGCGTGATTAGGGGGAAATTCATCCTCAGGTATTGACAAGGGTGATAATTGCGTTACAGTCCATGCGGTTACAGAGGATTCTTGACTTCTGATGTCAAGAAGCAGGGGCTTGTCTGTAATACACAACATAATAATCCAGGCGTCGTGAGGTTACGCATGAAGAAGAAACCAGATCCATTGCTGGTGATTGTGATCGTATTTGGGGTGGGGATACTTGTCAGCGGCGTGGCTCAGAGCGGCTTGCTGTAGTCCAGTAGACTTTTCTATCAGTTGCGATCATTTCCAGGGGCACATCCCAGATGGCTGCCTCAAGCTTTTCTACCCGCTGACACTCATGGGCAAGCCCCACCAGTCTCACAGGCCAGAGGCCGCGCCGGGTGAAAGCAAAGCTTCTATCATAATATCCCTTGCCCATCCCCAGCCTGGCGCCACTGTCATCAAAGGCGACCAAGGGCATCAACACCAGATTCAAGGCCGCCGGGGCCAGTGCCCTGGCAGGGGCATAGCGTGGCTCTTCGATGCGGTACCGGCTTTCACGTCGTGTTGAGCCTGGTTCGTAGGGCATGAAAAACAATCTGCAGCTGCGATCCTTGCGCATGACAGGCAAGTAGCATCGCTTCCCCATGGCGCGGGCTTGACGCATCAGAAGATGGGGAGAGATTTCTCCATCACGAGCCACATAGAAGGCGATACGTCGACTGCGGCGGAACAGTGAAAGCTGGCGCAGGTGGCGGAACAGTTGCTGGGCGGCGAAGGCTTGTTGGTGGCGGCTTAGCTGGCGGCGTCGTTGCCGCATGATCTTCCTGAGGGACTGGCGCGCGCTCATGACATGACTACTTGGATATTAGTTACCCCCCGGCATACCGCTGTCGAAATAGTCCTGAACCCTTGGGTTCAGGTGGTGGCCTGTCTGACACATAAGGCTTTCCGTCTAGCGGACCTGCTCAACAGTGTCTGGTGGACAGAGCCTCCGGCTAAGGTTTATCGGCTCAAGAACACTTTCGACTGGCAAATATGCCAGGGAGTTGGTGCCATTATAGGGCAAGACAAGGTTTGGCGCCGACAGTTTTTTTCTATTGATGTATGCGCCTTGATTAGGCTCAATCAGGTGTGATGTCCTGGGAGGGGCGCCAGTGGGGAGAAAGCTGAGGAGTTATCCTGTTGCGAGCCAGCCGGCCGCTTCAGGGCAGTGAGGCTGGTCCGCGGTGACTATCAGAAATCGAGTTGCCGGCTACCTTGAAGCACGGCGTCGATCTTGGCTTCCAGTTGGCGTATGTCCCGCACCGAGTCCACTTCCATGGTGGTGGCTTGCTGGGACACATTGAGCAGGTCATGGCTGATGTTGAGAGCCGCCATGACGGCGAGCTTCTCAAACGCCAAGGTGGTGCCACGGGCGCGGATACGGTTCATTTGTTGATCAAGATAGCGGGCAGACTTGCGCAGTGACTCCTCTTCCGAGGGTGTGCAGCCAATCTGGTATTCGCGGCCCTGGATGGTGATGCTGACGGTATTGATCTCGGATGTCATGTGGAGAGAAGGTTATTCCTGCTGGAGGGTTTTGAGTCGTTGCAGTACTTTTTCCAGCCGGACCCGGGCGACCTCATTCTTGTCCAGCAGCTGATTGCGTTCATTCTGCCAGCGTTTCTCGTTCTCCCTGAGCATCTGGTTCTCCTTCCTGGTGGTGGAGTAAAGTTGAATCAAGGCATCAACTTTGTCTTCCAAGCTCTTGAGATTGATATCAGTCATGACGCCTATCCTGGGTGCTTCAACCTGTCTGCCAGCGGGCTAATATAAGTCCAGCCACCAATAGGGTCAACAGATTCCTCTGCCTGACGGGAACTGCTTCACAATCCATGTACGCAGGCAACCACAGTGTGCTTGGTGGTATGCTTGCCGCTGGTGAGGACAATGCTGATCTGTGAACCCGGTAATGAAGATTGCCGGGTTCATCATATGAAAGACGGCCAAATTTGCCGGTAAGGCCTGGTAGAGAGAGAAGAATGGCGGACTATATCAAGGTAGGAGAGTTGCTGGCTTCCCAGGGGATTCTCAACACCCCTGCTGAACTGCATGGATTGATTTGTGGACAGTTGTGTGCTGGCGCACACGCGGCGAATACAGTTGCCATGAAGGAACTGCTGGTCTTGCCGGGCTTGCCTGACATTCTGGTGCAATTGGCCGACCGCTTGTTCCAGGAGGTCAGGGATACCCTCAACTCGGACGGGGAACTGGTGGAACCATTACTGCCGGATGATGAAGAGGAACTTGGCATTCGTCTTGAGGCGGTCGCCCGTTGGTGTGATGGTTTCAACATGGGATTTGCCAGCCATGGCCATGGTGCCTCGTCGTTGCCGGAAGAGACCGGCGAGGTCTTGCGGGACTTCGCCAGAATCGCGGAACTGGATGCAAGCGCCGTGGGCAGTGGCCAGGACAGTGATGAAGCTGACTACATGGAAATAGTGGAATATGTCCGGATTGCCGCGACGTCCGTATATATGCAAAGTGGCCTCCCTCCCCAGGATGTTGGCAGTGGCGTCGATACGCACTAGCGGACCATGCGTGAACTGGGATGATCTGTTGAGTGACAGGATTAATCATGAGCAATCAGGTGAAAAGCAGCATGAGTATCAAGCAGAGTGAATACAGGAAGCGACGCAAGGAATTAATGGCCCAGATGGAGCCCAACAGTATCGCGATTCTGTCGGCGGCTGAATCTGTCATCAGGAATGGTGACACCCACTACCCTTATCGACAATCCAGTGACTTTCATTATCTGACGGGCTTCGGCGAAGCTGAAGCGGTGCTGGTGCTGATTCCTGGCCGTCAGCAGGGAGAGTCATTGTTGTTCTGCCAGGAAAAGGATCCTGTCAAGGAGTTATGGAATGGAACGTTGCTTGGGCCGGAAGCTGCCATAGAACAGCTTGGGCTTGACGATGCCTTTCCCATCACTGACATCGATGACATCCTACCGGGATTGATTGAAGGCAGAGAGCGGGTTTACTACTCCATGGGCAGTGATGTGAACCTGGACAAGCGAGTCATGGAGTGGGTCAAGGTAGTGCGCAGCAAGGTGCGCAGTGGTGTCCATCCCCCGGGGGAGTTCCTGGTGCTTGATCACTTGTTGCATGAAATGCGCCTGATCAAGTCAAAAGCTGAATTGTCGTTGATGCGAGAGTCCGCCAGGATCGCGGTGCGGGCCCACCAGCGAGCCATGCAGTTGTGCCGTCCCGGTATTCACGAGTATGAACTGGAGGCGGAGTACTTGCATGAGTTTGCCCGTTCCGGTTGCCGCTCGCCTTCCTATCCCGCCATTGTTGCCAGTGGCGCCAATGCCTGTATTTTGCACTACACCGAGAACAATGCGCTGGTCAGGGATGGTGATCTGGTGCTGATCGATGCTGGCTGCGAATATCAGCATTATGCTTCCGATATCACATGTACTTTTCCCGCAAGCGGTCGCTTCAGTCCCGAGCAGAAAGCAATCTACGAACTGGTGTTGGAAGCCCAATTGGCAGCCATTGAGAAGGTCAAGCCAGGTAATCACTGGGATGACCCCCACAACACCACGGTCAGAGTATTGACCGAAGGTCTCAAAAAGCTTGGCTTGCTCAAGGGCAAGGTGGATAAATTGATCGAGAGTGGCGCCTATCGCGATTTTTACATGCATCGTGCAGGCCATTGGCTGGGCATGGATGTGCATGACGTGGGCGACTACAAGATTGAGGGCAAGTGGCGTCAACTGGAACCCGGCATGGTGTTGACAGTGGAGCCAGGAATTTACATCGCGCCGGACAATAAAAAAGTGGACAAGGCATGGCGCGGCATTGGTGTGCGCATCGAAGATGATGTCGCGGTCACCAAGAATGGTTTTGAAGTGCTCACCGCTGGCTTGCCGAGAACCGTTGAGGAAATCGAACGCTTCATGGCATCGTGAGGTGCTGCCTGGGAGAACTTCGATGACGAGACTTGCAACGCCAGATGTGGTGATTGTTGGCGGTGGCATGGTGGGTGCCAGTCTTGCCTGCGCCCTGTGTCGCGCCGGTGTGCCTGGTTGGCGCATCATGATCGTGGAAGCCACGCCGGTGATGCCGGAAGGGCAGGTATTTCAGCCTGGTTTTGATACCAGAAGTACCGTGCTGTCCCATGTGACGGCTGAGTATTTTCGTTCGCTTGGGCTATGGCATGCGCTGGAACAGCGTGCCGCGCCGGTACGGCGCATACACGTTTCCGATCAGGGGCGCTTTGGTGCCGTGCGGCTGGACAGTGAAGACTTGGGTGTGCCCGCCTTGGGCTATGTGGTGGAAAATGGCGTGCTTGGCATAGCCCTCAATCGCGCCATGCTCAGCCTGGAAGGTATCGAGGTTCATGGCAATACCCGGGTTACCGCCATCGAGCCAGGCGCTACCGGCTATCGGCTCAAGCTGGTCAGGGCTGGTGAGGCAATGGAGTTGGATACCCCCCTTGTGGTGTTGGCGGAAGGTGGTCGCTCCGGTTTGGCGCAAAAGCTGGGAATCGACAATGAATTGACGCCCTATGGTCAGTCGGCCGTGGTCACCAACATTGCCTTCGACCGTGATTTGAGTGGGGTCGCCTACGAGCGTTTCACGCCCAATGGTCCTTTGGCCGTGCTGCCCTTGCCGCCGATTGCGGAAGTCAGGCACAGAGCTGCTCTGGTATGGACACAGCCTGAACAGGATGCCGAGCCCTTGGCGGCGCTTCCCGCGGAGCAGTTTCTGGCGCGTTTGCAGCGGGAATTTGGTTATCGCTGTGGACGCCTGATCAGGGTGGGACAGCGTGTCTGTTATCCGTTGAGTCTGGTGAGAGCCCGGGAGC
>JBJHAY010000277.1:0-4859 GCA_050485205.1 Gammaproteobacteria bacterium | reverse complement strand
ACAGCTCCGGGCCTGTATGCTCGTAATGAGCAGCATAATTATCGGGATTGGCAAATTGATCCAACACCTTGCCCTTGCCCTCGCGCTCCATTTGCTTGGCCAGATCCCTCGCACCCTCCATGCCCTCGGCTTCGCTGACCAGGATAAGTTCCGCGCCATAGGCAGTCATCGAATCCTTGCGCTCCTGGGTGGAGTTTTCCGGCATGATCAGAATCAGGCGATAACCCTTGATCGCGGCCACCAATGCCAGGGCAATTCCGGTATTGCCACTGGTGGCTTCAATCAAAGTATCTCCAGGACGGATATCACCCCTGATTTCAGCCTTGCTGATCATGCTCAGGGCGGGCCTGTCCTTGACAGAGCCGGCGGGATTATTGCCTTCCAGTTTTACCAGAATGGTATTGGAGGTGGAGCCGGGAAGCCGTTGCAGACGCACCAGCGGGGTATTACCCACCATGTTTTCGATGGTCGGAAAATTCATGTGATCCAGAAACAAGGGTTTAAATGGCGCGCATTATAGCTTGTTTTGAAACAGTTGGCGGCTTTTGAGGGGTTTGTCTCCAAGATATGGCTTCAGCGCCTGTCTCAGCAGTTGCTTGGCGGCCTTGCGTGTTGTCGCCTCGGTGAAATCGCGCGCTTCGATGGCGATCAGAGTTTCTCCCCTGAATCTCGGCAGTGATGCGGCGCCGTCTTCCAGCACCGCCCCATGGACTTCCACAAAACCATGGCCACCGTGGAAGTGATACCAGGCATTGGCGACAATGGGAGCGCCATCCATCGCTTCGCAGTCAAAGTGAATGCCGTAACCAAGCAGGTCCAGCAGGCCGATTTCGAAACGGCGCAACCACGGTTCCACATCTGGCGCCTGCCGCAATGCATCAAGGGTTTGCGAGTAAAGATCGAACAAGGACTGTTCAGCTTCATGTCCATGCACCAACCTCACCAACAGCTCATTCAGGTAGAGGGCGCTGAACAGGCGCTGCCCCTGCAAGGGCTCACAGCCGGCTTGAACTTCCAGATGACGCAGGGTTTTCAATTCATGGCGTCCGGCAAAGGAAATCCGTAACGGCACGAATGCCTGCAGCATGCCACGATGCTTGGAGCGGGGGCCGCGCACTCCCTTGGCAACAGCGCGCAGACGGCCATGATCACGGGTCAGAAAATCCACCAGCAGGCTGGTTTCGCGGTAAGGCCACGCATGCAACAGATAGGCGGGCTGGAGGTCAACGGCGGCCTGCATGGACCCGCCTAGCCCAAGTCAGTGTAGCCGAGACTGCGCAGTGCCCGCTCGTCATCGGACCACCCACTTTTAACCTTGACCCACAGATTGAGCATCACCTTGCACCCAAACAGACGTTCCATATCCTTGCGGGCTTCGGTGCCAATCAGGCGCATGCGTTCTCCGCCCTGACCGATGACGATCTTTTTCTGTCCGTTTTTTTCCACCAGTATCAGGGCGGAAATATGCAACACACCGCCCTTTTCCCGAAACTCTTCAATCTCCACCGTGACCTCATAAGGCAACTCCTCGCCGATCTGACGTGTAATCTTCTCGCGCACGAATTCAGCCGCGATGAAGCGTGAATTGCGATCGGTCAGCTGCTCTTCGGGGTAGAGGAACTCCCCTTGCGGCAGATAATCGAGAATCAAGGCTTCCAGGTCCTCCACGTTATGCCCCTTCAGCGCGGACAAGGGCACGATTTCCTTGAATGGAAAGCGCCCGGACAGGGACTGGATATACGGCAACAAGCTGGGCTTGTCCTCAATCAAGTCTGCCTTGTTGATCACCAGCAAAACCGGAATCTTCACGGCAGCCAGGCTGCTTAGAACCAATTCATCCTCTTCTGTCCATCTGAGTCTCTCCACCACGAACAGGATCACATCCACGTCGCGTATCACCGAACCCACGGTCTTGTTCATGAACCGGTTGAGCGCCTTGTCATTACGGCTATGCAGGCCGGGAGTATCCACATAGGCAATCTGATGATCCTTCAGGGTCTTGATGCCGAGAATTTTATGACGGGTGGTCTGGGGTTTACGCGAGGTGATGCTCACCTTCTGTCCCACCAGGTGGTTGAGCAGGGTCGACTTGCCCACATTGGGCCTGCCGACGATGGCCACGAAACCACAATGGCGCTTGTGCCCGGGGCTGCTGTCACTCATGAGACTTCTCGCTGTTGAGCAATGTTGAAAGAACGCTGGCGGCAGCCAGTTGCTCTGCCTCCCGGCGGGTGCCGGCACTGGCGTTGACAGGCTGATTCAGCATGACGACGTTGCATGCCACATGAAAAACCTGGCGATGATCCTTGCCCTCTACCCGCGATAGCACATAGACCGGCAGGGGTTGGCGCCTGGCTTGCAGCCACTCCTGCAAGCGGGTCTTGGCGTCCTTGACAGTATCTCCACACTCATCCGGTTCGAGCCTGCATCCATACCACGCCAGCAGCCGCTCCCGGCATGTTTCCAGCCCGGCATCCAGATAGACCGCGCAGATGATGGCTTCCATGGTATCCGCCAGGATGGACTCACGACGCGCACCACCGCTTTTGGATTCTCCAGCACCCAATATCAGCCAGGGGCCCAGTCCCAGTTCCCTGGCCACATCCGCAAGTGTGGTTTTTTGCACCAGGCTGGCCCTGATGCGGCTCAATTCTCCCTCTGATGCATCATGGAAGCGCTGGTGGAGATATTCAGAAATGAGAAAGCCCAGCACGGCATCACCGAGGAATTCAAGCCGCTCATTGTTGAGGCGGCCTGCGCTGCGATGGCTGAGCGCTCGGCGCAGCAGGTCTTCGTCCTTGAAGACATAGCCCAGTCTGCTGTATAGACGTGCCAGTGAAGCCATTTATCTTTCGAAACTGTGCTCGAATGTCATGACGGCATCGATGTTGAGGAAGAGATGAACACGTTTTTCGTAGTTGATATCAATATAGTTGCTGCCGCCCTGGCTTAGCGTCCTGATATTGTTGACATTAAAGTCATCCACGCCATTCATCCTGAAGCTGCGATCGGCCCGACTTCGGATTTCAGACAAAGACAGCAGCGACGCTTCCTGGCCCGCCAATATCCCGCGCATGCTGTTGCGCACCACGCGATCTTCCAGGTAGGCCGGTACTACTCTGATAGTGACAGTAATGATGAGCGCGAATATCGCCATCAGCAGGATGACGACAAACATGGAAGCACCACGTTGTGACTTTACTGTAACTGCCATCATTCTCAATACTCTCATCGAGTTTAGCGGGCGTTCGCAAGCCTTACTGATTCAACCAGCGGGCGCTGGAAAAGCTGGGTAGATTCAGTCCTGGCTTTTTGTGCATCCAAACCGCCACCGCCTTGCCCACGATATTCTCTTCCGGTACCGGTCCCCAGCGCCTGCTGTCATCACTGTTATCACGATTATCACCCATCATGAAATAATGACCTTCCGGTACAGTTCTACCCTCTGACGTCAGCCAGAAATCCGGCCCCATATAACGGGGCGTGGGAGCGGTATAGATATCATGGGTGGCATCACCGAGGCTCTCACGATAATACATGGCGGGGGGCTCATTGTTGCGCAGAAAGGCGACCAGTTCCTGTTCCACCGGCTCGCCATTGATATAGATGACCTTGTCTTCGTAGCGTACGTGATCCCCCGGCAATCCAACCACGCGCTTGATGAAATAGCTGGAATCATGGGGTGGAATGAACACCATGATATCTCCACGCTCAGGTTGATCCACTTCCTTGATCTTGGTGCCCACCACCGGCAGACGCAAGCCATAGGCATACTTGTTCACCAAGATGAAATCTCCGATTTCCAGGGTGGGAATCATGGAGCCGCTCGGAATCTGAAACGGCTCGAACAGAAATGAACGCAGCAATAGCACCAGCAGCAGCACGGGAAAGAAGGATTTGGCATATTCAACCACCACGGGCTCCTGCCGCAGCAGAATAGCCTGCTCTACCAGGGTCCGGCGTCCATCGGGTTTGTCGTGGCCTTTTTCTCCGTCTTCCATGACTTCAATAAAATCCTTTTCAGTCAACTGTTTATCCTGCACAAACGCGCCAAAACGACGCTCCCGAGGCCGCTCCAGCACCACACTGTCGAACAGCCAGATGGCGCCACTGATCACCACCAGGATAAACAATAAAAATGAGTAATCTATATCCATGGTCATTCATTCCCAAATCATCATGTATCGCCACCCGTTGGTGACAAGTTGTCCTACTTGTCCACCTTGAGGATGGCCAGGAAAGCCTCCTGAGGCACTTCGACGCTACCCACCTGCTTCATGCGTTTCTTGCCGGCTTTTTGCTTTTCCAACAGCTTTTTCTTACGGGTGATATCTCCGCCATAACACTTGGCGGTCACATTCTTGCGCAGGGCCTTGACCGTGGTACGGGCGATGATTTGCCCGCCAATCGCGGCCTGTATCGCCACATCATACAACTGTCTGGGGATGAGTTCTTTCATTTTTTCCGTCAACACCCTGCCCTTGGTCTGAGCATGGTCGCGATGCACGATGAGCGCCAGGGCGTCCACGGCATCACCGTTGATCAAGACATCAAGGCGCACCAGCTTGGCTGCCTCGAAACGGATGAAATGGTAGTCGAGGGAAGCATATCCCCGGCTCACGGACTTCAGACGGTCGAAGAAATCCAGCACCACCTCGTTCATCGGCAACTCATAACGGATGGAAACCTGCTTGCCAACGAATTGCATGTCTTTCTGCACACCTCGTTTTTCGATGCATAGCGTCAGGACATTGCCCACGTACTCCTGCGGCACCAGCATGTTGGCTTCCACGATGGGCTCACGCATCTCCTCGATTTCCGCAATGGGCGGCAGCCGCGAGGGGCTGTCCACCTTGATC
>JBJHAY010000276.1:0-4908 GCA_050485205.1 Gammaproteobacteria bacterium | reverse complement strand
CCCCAGCACCTCCGGCTTCAGTGCTGTTGGTCATGATCTGAACTGAGTACACTCCTACAGGGAGGGTTGGTGGTCGTTGATCACTGCCAGAAATTCCTCGCCGTATTTTTCCAGCTTGCGCTCGCCGACCCCGGTGAGCATGGCGAAGCTTTCCAGGTCACGGGGGCGCAGGGCGCACATTTCCTTGAGAGTTTGGTCGCCAAAAATGATGTAAGGTGGCACTCCTTCGTTTTGCGCCAGTTTGCGTCGGTGGGCCCGCAGGCTTTCCCACAGCACGCTGTCCAGGTTTTCAGGAATGAGCGGTTTTGATTTCCTGGATTTCTTGGCGCTGGCCGCGGGTTTGGGGTCCAGCCGCAGGGCGATGCTTTCGTCGCCACGCAGCAGTGGCCGGCATTTTTCCTCCAGGCGCAGACCGCCGAAGCGGTCCAGGTCCACGCTCAGGTAGCCGCGCGCCACCAGTTGGCGGAAGACTGAACGCCATTGGTTTTTGTCCATGCTCTTGCCGAGCCCGTAGACTGGCAGGTGCTGGTGGCCGAACTGGAATATCTTGTCGCTGTCGGCGCCATGCAGCACGTCCACCAGGTGGTTGACGCCGAAGCGCTGGCCGGTGCGGTAGGCGGTGCTGAGAGCCATGCGGCAGGCTTCGGTGGCATCCCAGGTTTCCGCGGGTTCGAGACAGGTGTCGCAATTGCCACAGGCTTGGGGCAGGGTTTCGCCGAAATAGGCCAGCAGGGACTGGCGCCGGCAACTGGTGATTTCACACAGGCCCAGCATGGCATTGAGCCGGTGCTGTTCGGCGCGCTTGTGCTCCTCGCTGCCCTCGGAATTTTCCATCATCTGGCGCAGCTTGATCACGTCTTCCAGGCCATAGATCATCCAGGCGTCGGCGGCGCCACCGTCGCGTCCGGCACGGCCGGTTTCCTGGTAATAGGCTTCTACTGTCTTGGGCATGTCCAGGTGAGCCACGAAGCGTACATCGGGCTTGTCGATGCCCATGCCGAAGGCAATGGTGGCCACCATGATGATGCCGTCCTCGCGCAGGAAGCGGGATTGATGCAGGGAGCGGCTGGCGGCATCCATGCCGGCATGGTAAGGCAGGGCATTGAAGCCTTCCTGGCGCAGCCAGGCAGCGGTTTCTTCGGTCTTGTTGCGTGACAGACAGTAGATGATGCCGGCGTCTGCCTCGTGTTCCTCGCGCAGGAATCGCAGCAGTTGCTGCTTGGGGTTGCGCTTTAGGGTGATCCGGTAGCGGATGTTGGGACGGTCGAAGCCGGCAATGAACTGCCGTGCCTCGCCCAGATCCAGGCGCTGGATGATTTCCTGGCGGGTGCGGGCGTCAGCGGTGGCGGTGAGGGCGATGCGAGGGACTTGGGGGAAAATTTCGTGCAACAGGCTCAACTGCAGGTAGTCGGCGCGGAAATCATGACCCCACTGGGACACACAGTGGGCCTCGTCGATGGCGAACAGCGCCAGGCGGCATTGTTGCAGCAGATTGAGAGTGCGCTCCTGGGTAAGTCGTTCCGGTGCGATGTAGAGCAGATCCAGCTCCCCGGATAACAGATTCTGCTCCACCTGGCGGGCACTGGCCGGGTCCAGGGACGAATTCAGATAACTGGCCTTGACCCCCAGCAGATGCAGGGCTTCAACCTGGTCCTGCATCAACGCGATCAGGGGAGAAATCACCACACCACAGCCGGGGCGGGCCAGAGCGGGAATCTGGTAACACAGGGATTTGCCGCCGCCGGTGGGCATCAACACCAAGGCATCGCCGCCGCCGATGACGGTTTCCACGATCTCTTGCTGGGGATGACGGAAGGCGCTGTAGCCAAAAACCTGTTGCAGGATGTCCAGGGCTGTTTTCATGGCCGGGCAGTATAGCGCAAGGCCAGCCCAGGGGCATGAAAAACAAGGCCATCACCGTCCCAGTCTCACTCCAGGAATTCATACATGGTGAATTCCGCTCCTTCCTTGCCATTGAAGGTCAGGGTGCAGGCTCCCCAGCTTTCCGGCAATGCCCATTCCACCTCGGTTTCGAACGGCAGCTGGGCGTTGCGGCGCTTGCAGCGCACGTCGATGCTGTCGATCTCTCCGCGCAGGTCGGTGACGGCGAAGATGCGCCTGGAGGGCGCATAGGTCCAGGTGTTTTCCGCCAACCCACCGATCTGGCCCATGGGGTCGGGAGAAACCAGGCGCCTGCGCATTTCTTCGGCCTGGGAAGCGAGATCATCATTGTTGGCAGATTCCTGCAAGGTCAGCAGCCGCTCATAGGTGCGCAAGCCATCGACATTGTGGCCAAGGGAGCCATTCAGGAGAAAGCGCTTGCGCAGCGCGGCCAACTGTAATTCCGGTGTCAGCAGGGCTTCGTCGGGACTCGATGTGCCACCGTTGACGGAGGCATAGACCCTGCCGGGGCTGGTGGTGGCCTTGATGCTGGCGGCCAGGGCTTCATGCAGGTTTTCCGCGCCCAGATAGGCGGTGGCCAGGGCATCATGCAGGAAAGCGTAGTCGAACAGGGTTTTCACCACATCCTGATTGGCCAGCATGGCTTCGATGCGACTCACCGCTTCATCATAGTCCTTGTCTGCCAGCAGTTCGGAGATGGCATTGAATCCCTGCATCACCTGAGGCGAGATGGCAGCGTCGACGCCGTTGATGTGGAAGGCGAAGACATATTCATTGTTGAGCCAGTCAATGGCCTCTCCATCCAAGGTGGCGGGCTTGTAAGTCCAGGCCTGCACCGCCTTGACCGCGGCATCGGAGAATAGGGAATTGTAGAAGCCATCCACCACTTCCACGTCGGCGGTCTTGCCGTCGGCCTTGATGGTATAGCGGACATGGACCAGGGCTTCCCGGTCGCGGCGGTTGAAGTTGGGCAGGGATTCGGAGATGACTTCCGGCAGTACCAGACCCTCCATGGCCGGGGCGTTGTCCTGTGCCTGTGCCGTGGGTATCAGCAGCAGACAGCTCAGCAAGGCATGACGGATGAAAGCATTGATGTGGTTGGCGTGGCGTGACATGGTCATATCCCCCGGGATCGACGATTATCGTTTTCGTTGTGCAGGGCTTTGCGCCCATTATTGTGTTGTCCGCGCATACATTAGCCCAATCCCTTGGGCTTGAGAAGCGCCTGAACCGGTTTTCTTGGTGGATGACTGATCCATTTGATCGGCTGGTTGATAATATAGGGTAAGCAACGATCCGCCACTGACGACAAGAGGGCAATACATGCGCATTGGCATCCCCAGGGAAATCAAGGACAACGAGTACAGGGCCGGCATGGTGCCGGACAGTGTCATGGAACTGGTGCATCATGGCCATGAAGTGGCGGTGGAGGCCCAGTTGGGCGTCGGCATTGGTGTCAGCGACGAGGAATACCGACAGGCTGGCGCCAGGGTGGTGGCAGAACCGAGGCAGATCTACGAGTGGGCGGAATTGATCGTCAAGGTCAAGGAGCCCCAGGCTTCTGAGTGCGCCATGCTGGGCAAGGGACAGGTGCTTTTTACCTACCTGCACCTGGCGCCGGATCTCCCGCAAACCGAAGCCCTGATGGCTTCCGGCGTCACCGCCATCGCCTATGAAACCGTTACCACGCCGGATGGTGCCTTGCCCTTGCTGGCCCCCATGAGCGAAGTGGCGGGACGACTTGCGGTGCAGGCAGGCGCCACCTGTCTCGAAAAGGACAATGGTGGTGCCGGCATCCTGTTGGGCGGCGTGCCGGGAGTGGATTCCGCCCATGTGCTGATCATCGGCGGCGGGATCGTGGGGGACAATGCCGCCTACATCGCCAAGGGCATGGGCGCCCAGGTGACCATTCTCGACCGTTCCATCCCACGTCTGCGGGAATTGGATATTTCCTATGGCGGTCGGGTGAACTGTGTGTTTTCCAACAAGGCCAGCATCGAGAAATATGCGCTTGAGGCCGATCTGGTCATTGGGGCCGTGCTGGTGGCGGGGGCGGCGGCTCCCAAGCTCCTGACCCGCGACATCATCCGCCGCATGAAGCCCGGTTCAGTGGTGGTGGACGTGGCCATCGATCAGGGAGGCTGCTTCGAGACCTCACGTCCGACCACCCATTCCAACCCCACCTTCGTGGTGGACGGCGTGGTGCACTACTGTGTCGCCAACATGCCCGGGGTGGTGCCACGCACCTCGTCCTTCGGATTGAACAATGCCACCCTGCCCTATGTGTTGCGCTTGGCCGACCTGGGCTGGCGCAAGGCGCTGCGAGACGATGCGGGCTTTCGCAATGGACTCAATGTGCATGAGGGGCAGGTCTGTCACCGGGAAGTGGCCTCTGCCCACGGTCTTGAATTCGTGGATGCTGCCAGCTTTCTCCTGTAGGTCCTGAGCCCAGCGAGGTCGACGAGCTTGGGAGTGGCCATCCTGTCACTTGATCTGCATCACCACCCTTGCGGTGCCGGTATGATGTACTGATCAGTACCAATGGATTGTGGGAGGGACTCATGTCTTATCATGCGCTTACCAGGTATCTTGGTACCACTACCCTGCTGCTGGCTCTGGTGGCCTGCACTTCCCCCTTTCGCGGCGATGTGGTGGTGTTTTTTGAGGATGACTTGCCGCGGGGAGAAACCATCCGGGTGCAGGCAGCCGATCTCAACAAGGCCAGCAGTCTGGAATTTCGGCGCTACGCCGCGCTGATCAACGAGCAACTGGCCAAGATCGGCTATACCCCGGTGACGGATGCCTCCGCAGAGGCAGTGTTGATAGCCGAGTTTGACTACTATGTGGAACCCGGCCCCTCGGATGTACGGGTCGAGCGCCGTTCTCCCCACGTCCATTACCACTTCGCCTATGGCCGTTTTTATGACCCCTTCTACATGGGCATCCACAATGTCTGGGATCAACGGGTTACCACCACACCCACGTTCATGCGCAACCTGAGCCTGA
>JBJHAY010000275.1:0-4917 GCA_050485205.1 Gammaproteobacteria bacterium | reverse complement strand
GGCCTGGCTGAAATCAAAGTCAGCCAGGTTCTGCACCCTGACCTGCTTGCCATTGAAGGTGATGGTGTCGCCGGCACTGCGCTCGCTGGCCAGCGGGTAGAGGTTTTCCACCGGAAACTGGCGCTGCTCCAGGATGCGAATCATGGTTTTGCCCACCGCGCCAGTGGCACCGACAACCGCGACATTGAATTTTCTGCTCATCATGCTTCCTTGGTGGACCCGGGGTCCGTTTGATCAATGGCCCTTTTGAGGCCGGTTACTGTCATTTAAAGGGGTCTGGTGAACAGCCAGGGGGACTTTTGTTGCCACTGCTGTTCAAAGCTCTGGATGTTGGCTTCATCCTGAAGCGTCAGGGATATGTCGTCCAGACCGTTGAGCAGGACATTCTTGCGGGCTGCATCGATCTCGAACCTGATCACTTCGCCACTGGGCTTGGTGATGGTCTGTGAAGGCAAGTCCACCGCTAGGGTATAACCTTCCTGCGCTTCTGTTTCACGGAAAAAATCATCTACAGTTTTATCATCTAAAACAATAAGTAATATCCCATTCTTCGCGCAATTATTGAAAAATATGTCTGCAAAGCTGGGGGCGATGATGCAGCGGATGCCGAAGTCATCCAGGGCCCAGGGCGCATGCTCGCGACTGGAACCGCAGCCAAAGTTTTCCCGCGCCAGCAGGATGGAAGCCCCCTTGTAACGTGGCATGTTGACCACGAAGTCTGGATTCACAGGCCGTTGGCTGCAATCCTGATCCGGCAGCCCCTTGTCCAGGTAGCGGGCCTCGTCAAACAGGTTCTTGCCAAAGCCGGTGCGCTTGATGGATTTCAGGAACTGCTTGGGAATGATGTAGTCGGTGTCCACATTGGCCCTGTCCAGGGGCATGACCAAGCCGTTTTCCTCGATAAACTTTTTCATCGTCGTCTCTTCTCTCCGCGCCCCGCCGGGGCGCTTATCTTGTATTCCACCAGTTCCCGCTGAAGCGTTTGTTGTGTCCCTTACGCCCCGCGGGGGATATTGGGTGTTACAGCAGCGGCAACTCGCGCACGTCCACGAAATGCCCGTGGACGGCGGCAGCGGCGGCCATGGCTGGGCTCACCAGATGGGTACGGCCACCGAAGCCCTGACGGCCCTCGAAGTTGCGGTTGGAGGTGGAAGCGCAGTGCTCACCCTCTCCCAACTGATCCGCGTTCATCGCCAGGCACATGGAGCAACCCGGTTCGCGCCACTGCATGCCGGCCTCGATGAATATCCTGTGCAAGCCCTCCTGCTCGGCCTGGGCCTTGACCAGCCCCGAACCCGGCACCACCAGGGCCTCCTTGATGTTGGCGGCCACCTTGCGGCCTTTCACCACGGCGGCGGCGGCGCGCAAGTCCTCTATCCTGGAATTGGTGCAGGAGCCGATGAAAATGCGATCCAGCTTGATGTCGGTGATCCTGGTGCCGGCTTGCAATCCCATGTACTTCAGGGCCTGGCGATAGTTGTTGCGCTTGGATTCATTGGGCGCCTGATCCGGGTCCGGCACCACGCCGGTCACCGGCGCCACCATTTCCGGCGAGGTGCCCCAACTCACCTGGGGCACAATCTCGGCCGCATCCAACTCCACCACCTTGTCGAATACCGCATCCTCGTCGCTGACCAAGTAGCGCCAGGCGGCCACCGCCTGCTCCCATTGCTCACCTCGCGGCGAGAAGGGACGGCCCTGGATATAGTCAATGGTTTTCTGATCCACGGCCACCAGGCCGGCGCGGGCGCCAGCCTCAATGGCCATGTTGCAGACGGTCATGCGACCCTCGATGGACAGGGAACGAATTGCCTCGCCGCCGAACTCAATGGTGTAGCCGGTGCCGCCCGCGGTGCCGATATGACCGATGATGGCCAGCACCACGTCCTTGGCGGTCACGCCTGGCTTGAGCTGCCCATCCACCTTCACCAGCATGTTCTTGGCTTTCTTCTGGACCAGACACTGAGTGGCCAGCACGTGCTCAACCTCGGAAGTGCCAATGCCATGGGCCAGGGAGCCGAGGGCGCCATGGGTGGAGGTATGGGAATCACCACAGACGATGGTCATGCCCGGCAGGGTTCTGCCCTGCTCCGGCCCAATCACGTGGACGATGCCATGACGCGGATCGTCGATGCCGAATTCGTCGATGCCGAACTCACGGCAGTTGTCATCCAGGAACTTGACCTGGATCTTCGACACTGGATCCAGAATGCCCTCAACCCCGCGCGAACGTTCGTTGGTGGTGGTGGGCACGTTGTGGTCCGGTGTCGCCAGGTTGGATGCCGCTCGCCATGGCTTGCGGCCGGCCAGGCGCAGCCCTTCGAAGGCCTGGGGCGAGGTCACTTCGTGGATGTAGTGCAGATCGATGTAGATCAGGGCCGTGCCATCCTCCCGCTCTTTCACCAGGTGAGAGGACCACAATTTGTCATAGAGGGTTTGTCCAGCCATAATTTTCTCTCTGTTTATCAAAGTCTTGCGAATCTTTCTTAAGCCCGGAAATAAATCCTGCCCCTGCAGGCGACCCATCCTGTCGCGAGCAGGGCTCGCTCCTACAGGGGGGATGCCGGGATTACCGGGGTCCGGGAACTGACGCCTGCGTTCTGGGCCCGATGCCGCAGCAAATGATCCATCAGGGTAATCGCCATCATCGCCTCGGCAATCGGAGTGGCCCGGATGCCAACGCAGGGATCATGCCGTCCAGTGGTCACCACCTCAATAGGATTTCCTTCAATATCAATGCTTTTGCAAGGAATTCTAATGCTGGATGTAGGTTTGAGGGCCAGGTGCGCAATAATATCCTGCCCGGTGGAAATACCGCCGAGGATGCCCCCTGCATTATTAGACAAGAAGCCCTGAGGGGTCATTTCATCCCGATGCTCAGTGCCCTTCTGTGCCACTGAATCAAAGCCAGCGCCGATTTCCACACCCTTCACCGCATTGATGCTCATCAGGGCGTGGGCAAGATCGGCGTCGAGGCGATCAAACACCGGTTCTCCCAGGCCTACCGGCACATTGGAAGCCACCACTGTGATCTTGGCGCCGATGGAATTGCCCTCTTTGTTGAGCGCGCTCATGTAGGCGGCCATTTCCTCCACCTTGCCCGCATCCGGACAGAAAAATGGGTTACGACCCACTTCGTCCCAGTCCAGGGTTTCGGCCTTGATCGGGCCGAGCTGGGCAAGATAACCCCGGATCAGCATGCCGTGGGTTTGCGCCAGATATTTCTTGGCGATGGCGCCGGCGGCGACCCGCATGGCGGTTTCCCTGGCGGACGAACGGCCGCCACCGCGATAGTCACGGAAGCCGTATTTCTGGCTGTAGGTGTAATCAGCGTGGGCCGGCCGGAAGGTGTCCTTGATGTTGCTGTAGTCCTTGCTCTTCTGGTCGGTGTTCTCAATGATCATGCCGATGGGCGTGCCAGTGGTGCGGCCCTCGAATACACCGGACAGGATTCGCACTGCATCTGCCTCGCGGCGCTGCGTGGTGAAGCGGGAAGTCCCGGGCTTGCGGCGATCCAGGTCACCCTGTATGTCAGCCTCGCTCAGGGCCAGGCCAGGAGGGCAGCCGTCGACTATGCAGCCCAGGGCCGGGCCGTGGCTTTCGCCAAAGCTGGTAACGGTGAACAATTTGCCGAAGCTGTTGCCGGACATGGGGGCCTGTGGGAGTCTGCCGCGAAAGTTAAGCGCGGCATTATAAATCAAGCTTGCGGTAATTCCCATCACTGCTGGGGTGGGGCTGTGATGCTGGGGTGGGGCTGTGATGCTGGATCGGGCTGGGATGCTGAGCCGGGCTGGGATGCTGAGTTCGTGGCTTGGACTGTAATGCAATATCTGTGGCTCGGGGCCGGGTGTGATCCGGGGTTGGGTGTGATCCGGGGTTGGGTGTGATCCGGGGTTGGGTGTGATCCGGGGTTGGGTGGTTTTGGTTTGTTGTCAGTGGGGAAGTTGGGGGCGACGCAGCGCGCAGATGCCTTCGCCGCCATATTCGAACTCGAGCCACAGGAATGGGAGTTGCGGGAAGCGCTCCGCCAGTAGCGGCCAGTTGTAGCCAACCTCCAGCAGCAGGGTGCCGTCGTCTCTGAGGTAGTCCGCAGCCTGATGCAGTATCATGCTCGGTATCTCCAGGCCCTCGTCCTCGGTCAGCAGTCCCATGGCGGGTTCACGGTGATATTCCTGCGGCAGTTCCCGGTATTCCTCCCTCGAGACATAGGGTGGATTACTCACGATCAGATCGAAACGGCCATCGATGGCCTGGAACAGGTCGGACTCCACGGTGCTGACCCTGTCCCCTACCCCAAAGCGTTCGATATTGATGGCCGCTACCGCCAAGGCGTCCGGCGACAGATCACTCAGTACCACCGTGGCCTCGGGAAAGGCCAGGGCACAGGCTATGCCGATACAGCCGCTGCCGGTGCAGAGATCCAGGATGCACGCCGGGGGCCGTGGCAGCAGGGAGGTGAAGCGGTGTTCAATGAGTTCGGCAATGGGAGAACGGGGAACCAGTACCCGCTCGTCCACATAGAAACAGTGGCCGGCGAACCAGCCTTCGTGCAGCAGGTAGGCCAGGGGCTTGCGGGTGGCGATGCGCTGGGCCAGCAGGTCTTCGACCATGGCGACCTGGGCCGCATCCAACACCAGTTCGGCACTCAGCGGCAGCGGATCGGTGCCGGGCAAGGTGCTCATGCGCAGGACACCCTGCACCAGCCAGCAGGCCTCGTCCCACGCATTGTCGGTGCCGTGGCCATAGAACAGGTCGGCCCCGTCCAGGCGCTGGCTGATCTGTGTCAGATAATCGAGCGTATTGAGATCAGTTTTCAAATCCACTGTAAACTCTTTATATTCTCACCTGATTCGAGTAGGGTGCGCAGTTTACTCAAAAATGGCGAATTTGACATGAAAGATGCCTTTACCAAAATCA
>JBJHAY010000274.1:0-4935 GCA_050485205.1 Gammaproteobacteria bacterium | reverse complement strand
AACAGCGCCGCCTGTGTATCGGTGGCACCCTTGCGGCGTAGCTTTGGCTTCAGCGCCTCTGCCAGCTTGCGACGAACGGCCAGACGCTGCCCCGGCAAGCGCCGTTCGAGCAGATCAAGTGTGGCGTCGAACTGCCCACGCTCAAAGGCCTCACGCTCGATATCCGAAAATCCTGTGCCGTTCAGCTGATAGATTTGCTCCACCAGTCCCTTGAAGTCTGGCAGGCCTGCGGGGTAGGAAACACCCGCGCCACAGAAAAACACCACACGGCCTTCCTCGTGCGCCTGTAAGAGCACATCCGGAATATCAGGGCCGTGGGTGATGAACTGCATTTGGGGTCATTCCTACCCAAAAACGTTTGTGCATGCGAGACCCTCAGGTACCAGCGGGTCTAACAGTCTGTTTACGAGGTCTTCGACCTCATAATAATAATTAGAAGGTTTACCTTATATTCATGCCGCAGGCTTTTGGCTTGGTGCAACCAATTGAAAATAAAGCATATTTTATGGTCTGTTTTGGCTCAGTGCCGTCAAAAAGGTAATCTACCTTTGTAATTACCTGCTAACCATATTTCGGAATCTTCGTTCGATCAAGCGTTAAGGTTAGCTGGGGCTGACTTTTTTATGGCAACTCGCGGCATTGTGAGGGGGGTGAAACTTGGCGGCGGGTGGGTGTGGCTGATATTGCGGTTATTGCGTGGGGGTTGGGTGGGTCGCGAGCAGGGCTCGCTCCTACAGGGGGAGGTGGTCGAGGCGGGCTTTGGCGCGGTCGAGGCGCAGGCGGAGGTCGTCGACGCGGCGGTGGAAGTCCTGGAGTTCGTAGAGGGTGGGGACCAGTCTGGCTTCTTCGTGCAGGTATTCGTCCAGGTCCTGGCGTAGACTGGTGGTGGTGGTGGCGGCGAAGCGACGGATGCCGCCGAGGCTGTCGCTGATGACTTGGGTTGGAATGTCACCCAGCACGCGGGATAAGTGGAATTCCCAGTCAATATCCAGGCCGGACAGCAGTTTTTGCCATCGCTGCGCCAGTTGGGCGTCGCCACGGGCGTCGACCTCGCCTTGTTGGAAGGGCTTGGCCTTGTCCTGGGTCAGCAGCAGTTTCAAAAGAGCCAGGGGCGGGCCGCTGATGCTGGCGTCGGCAGGGTCTTCGCGCAGGGTGGAGATGGCAAGCTTGCCGGCCCGCGCCGACACGAACAGGCGCAGATCGGGAGTGCTGCAATGGATGGCCAGGCAGGTGCCTTCCAGGGATTGCAGACGCGCCATGGCGGCTGGGTCGAGACGGATTACGCCGTTGCAGAGGGTTTCGAGGCTGGCGCAGGCGGCGCTGGAGAGCAGGGCCAGGCTCATGTTCAGGCTGCCTTGTAGCCCACATGGATGGCGCAGATGCCGCCCATGACGTCGTGGTAGCGGCAGTCGACGAAGCCGGCCTGTTCCATCATGGTCTTGAGGGTGTCCTGGTCGGGGTGCATGCGGATGGATTCCACCAGGTAGCGGTAGCTGTCGGCATCGCCGGTGACCAGCTTGCCTGCCACCGGCCACAGGGCGGAGTAGGCGTCGTAGGCTTTTTCCAGCAGGCTATTGCGGGGCTTGGAGAATTCCAGGATCAACACCCGGCCGCCAGGCCTGGTGACCCGCAGCATGGAGCGCAGGGCGGCGTCCTTGTCGGTGACATTGCGCAGGCCGTAGGCGATGCAGATGCAGTCGAAGCTGTCGTCGGCAAAGGGCAGTTTTTCGGCGTCGGCCAGGGAGAAGCGGATGTTGCCGCTGCGACCCTGGTCGATGACGCGGTCGCGGCCCACCCGCAGCATGGACTCATTGATGTCGGCCAGCACCACTTCGCCCTCGGGGCCGACGATGGGGGAGAACATCAGGCTGAAATCGCCGGTGCCCCCGGCCAGGTCCAGCACCCGCTGACCGGGGCGCAGGCCGCTCAGTTCCACCGTGAAGCGCTTGATCAGACGGTGGCTGCCCAGGGACATGATGTCGTTCATCAGGTCGTATTGACGCGCCACCGAGTGGAAGACTTCCGCCACGTGACGGGCCTTGTCTTCCACGGCGACCTGGCGGTAGCCGAAGTGGGTGGTGTTGCCGCTGGGGTCCGCGCTGCTCATGTGGTGGTGCTCTGGTGTGGGAGTGGTCATGGGCCGCATTGTAGCGGAAAAGTTGGTGGGGGTGGTCAGTGCAGGGGCTGGATCTTGACCACCTGCACTTCCGGTTCCCGCGAGGCGCCGGCCTTGTGCAGGCGGCGCAGGTAGTCGTCCCACAGTTGGGATTGTTTCACGGACAGTTCCCGCAGATATTCCCAGGTGTAGATGCCGGTGTTGTGGCCGTCGTCGAAGTGGGGCTTGAGGCCGTACTTGCCCACAGGTTCGATGTGCTGGATTTTCACCAGGCGCTTGCCGGTTTGCAGCACTTCCTGGCCTGGGCCGTGGCCGCGAACCTCGGCGGAGGGGGAGTAGACCCGCAGGTATTCCGCGGGCAGGGTGTAGATGCCGCCGTCAGCGTAGGTGAGTTCCAGCACGGCGGTCTTGCGGTGGAGCTTGATGTCGGTTGGGAGCATGAGTTGTTCCTGTGGTTATCACTGTAGGAGCCTGCCCTGCAGGCGACAAATCCAGGTCGCCTGCAGGGCAGGCTCCTACAGGGGCTGTTGGCTCAGAGGATGAAGCGGCTCAGGTCCTCGTTGCGTGACAGCTCGTGCAGGTGCTTGTCGACGAAGTCGCCGTCCACCACTACCTTGGTGTTGCCAGCCGCCGCCAATTCGGTGGCGTTGAAGGAGACTTCTTCCAGCAGGCGTTCCATCACCGTGTGCAGGCGCCGCGCGCCGATGTTTTCAGTGGTCTCGTTTACGTGCCAGGCGATCTCGGAGATTTTCTCGATGCCTTCGTCGGTGAAACTCAGGTCGAGGTTCTCGGTGGCCAGCAGGGCCTGATATTGCTTGCACAGCGAGGCATCCGGTTCGGTGAGGATGCGGCGGAAGTCGCCGACAGACAGCGCATCCAACTCCACCCGGATCGGCAACCGACCCTGAAGCTCGGGAATCAGGTCGGAGGGCTTGGAAAGGTGGAAGGCGCCAGAGGCGATGAAGAGGATGTGATCGGTTTTCACCGAGCCGTACTTGGTGGTGACCGTCGAGCCCTCGATCAAGGGCAGCAGGTCGCGCTGTACCCCTTCCCTGGACACGCCACCGCCAGTGCCTTGTTCGCCCTTGGTGGCCACCTTGTCGATCTCGTCGATGAAGACGATGCCGGTCTGCTCGGTGACTTCGATGGCGCGGGCCTTGAGTTCGTCTTCATTCACCAGCTTGGCGGCTTCCTCGTCGTGGAGGATTTTCAGCGCCGCCTTCACCGTCACCCGGCGGCTGAGCTTGCGGTTGCCGCCGAGGTTGGAAAACATGCTGCTGAGCTGGCTGGTCATTTCTTCCATGCCGGGAGGTGCCATGATTTCCACATTGGAGAAGGTGTTGGAGACCTTGATTTCGATTTCCTTGTCGTCCAGCTGGCCTTCGCGCAGTTTCTTGCGGAAGATCTGGCGGGTGCCGGACTCGGTTTCACCCGTGGTTTCCGGGTCGTTGGAGCGGCCGCCAGGCAGCAGGATGTCCAGCACCCTGTCCTCGGCGGCGTTGGCGGCCTTCTGGCTGACTTTCTGCAATTGCTCGTCGCGCAGCATCTTCACCGCGACGTCGGCGAGGTCGCGGATGATGGATTCCACGTCACGGCCCACATAGCCGACCTCGGTGAACTTGGTGGCTTCCACCTTGATGAAGGGCGAGCCCGCCAACCGCGCCAGGCGCCGGGCGATCTCGGTCTTGCCGACGCCGGTGGGGCCGATCATGAGGATGTTCTTGGGGGTGATTTCCGGGCGCAGGTCAGCCGGTAGTTTCATGCGCCGCCAGCGGTTGCGCAGGGCGATGGCGACGGCGCGCTTGGCGTCGTGCTGGCCGATGATGTGCTTGTCCAGTTCAGCGGCGATCTGGGGTGGGGTCAATTCTGCCATGGGATGTCTCGTCGGGGCCTTCAGGCGAAAGCCAGTTCTTCGATAGTCAGGTTGCGGTTGGTGTAAATGCAAATATCGGCGGCGATGTTGAGGCTTTTCTCAACGATGTCGCGGGCTTCCAAGGTGGTGTTGTCCAGCAGGGCGCGGGCCGCGGCCTGGGCGAAGGCGCCACCGGAACCGATGGCCATCAGGCTGTCCTCGGGTTCGATGACATCGCCATTGCCGGTGATGATCAGGGAGCTTTCCTTGTCGGCCACCACCAGCAGGGCTTCAAGGCGGCGCAGGGCGCGGTCGGTGCGCCACAGCTTGGCCAGTTCCACCGCGGCGCGGGTGAGCTTGCCCTGGTGTTTTTCCAACTGTTCCTCGAAGCGTTCGAACAGGCTGAAGGCATCGGCGGTGCCGCCGGCGAAACCTGCGAGCACCTGGTCGCGGTAGAGACGGCGCACCTTGCGGGCATTGCCTTTCAATACGGTGCTGCCCTGGCTGACCTGGCCATCGCCGCCCACCACCACCTTGCCGTTGCGGCGTACCGAGACGATGGTGGTGCCTCTGAATTGTTCCATGCTGCTCCCCTGTTGATCCTGCGCCGAGGCGGTAAATGCAAATTCAGTATTTGGTGACGACTGGGATTATTTCAATGTTGATTTGCATATTGAGTTGCAGAAATTGATGTCGCGAGCAGGGCTCGCTCCTACAGGAGAATGAGCCGCTGTAGGAGCCTGCCCTGCAGGCGACTGAGCCAGGGCTCGCTCCTACAGGAGAGTGGTGCGGAAAAACCTTCAGCGCATCCGCAGCGGAATCGAGTCGATGTTGTTGATGGCCAGGCTGGCGCGGGCTTCCTGAATTTCTTTTTCACCCAGGGGAGAACCATGAACGCCGGCGGTGCCCTGCTTGTTGGGAGCACCATAGCCGATGACGGTCTTGCAGATGATCAAGGTGGGACGAG
>JBJHAY010000273.1:0-4969 GCA_050485205.1 Gammaproteobacteria bacterium | reverse complement strand
TTCCACATGGCACTGGGCGCAGACATAGGTGCGCAGTTGCTGGCGGTTCAGGCTGTCAGGATCGATGTCGCGGGCGCGCAGGGCATTGATCAAAGCCGGGCGGGTGATGGCCAGGGCCATGGTGTTGGCATCATGACAGTCGGTGCAGGTGGTGCCGAAGTGGAGTTGGTCGCGCAGGTCGTTGTAGCGCATGGCATGCAGGCCTTCCCAGCCGTGCTGTTCGATCAGTTGCGGCGCTTCGGCGGCATGACAGTTGATGCAGCCGGCGGGCTGGTCACGTTCCAGGGTGCGGCGGCTTTGCTGCTGGTCGATCTGGGCATAGTGATGGCCACGGGCGGCATTGTATTCCAGGGAGAAGGCCAGACCGGCCCAGGCCCGTACCCGGAAGGGATTGGCCGCCAGTTTGTCATAGGGCGTGCTGCCGCCGTGGGTGGTACGGCCATAGTCCTCGGCGGTGCGCATGAAGGAGGCATAGTGCTGCGGATACAACTCCGCCCATAGGGCCGGATCGACACTGTCGCTGACACCAGGCATCCTGCCCTGTTGGCGCCAGCCAAAACCGGTCACGACCAGGGTCACCAGCACCAGGCTGCCAAGGGCGATGTATCTTGCCAATTTTTCCCGCATCGTTTGCCTCTCCTCTGCCAACCCGATGTGGTGCCAGTCTCCCATGCCCAGGGCGGTTCAGCGCATGGGTAGGGCAACTGGCGTACCAGTCGGGCTACGCCATATCAAACAGTTCTGTGTGGACCTTGCTCATGGGGATGCCCAGTTCGTGCAGGAATTTTTCCATGGCATCGATCATGGGTTGTGGTCCACAGATGAAGAATTCATGAGCCTTGCAGTCATCGCCCAGGTGCCGCGCCAGAATATCCCGAGAGATCCAGCCGGTCTCGCCCTGCCAGTCCGGTGGTGGCTGTTCCAGCACCGGCACGGTTTTCAGCTTCAGTTGCTTGGCCAGGGCCACCAGGTCCTCGCGCCGTGGCACCCGGTCATAACTGCTGTGGGCGGCGAACAGCAGATGCGGCCGCTGATCCCCCGCATCCGCCAGCCCCTGCAGCATGCTGAACATGGGCGCCACGCCGATGCCTCCACAGATGAAGACAAAGCCTGGGGCCTCGGGGTAGTGGGTGTAACTGAAACGGCCATAGGGGCCATCCACCCAGGCGATGGCGCCCACCGGCGTTTTGTGCACCTGACTGCTGAAATCCCCCAGCGCCTTGATGGTGAAATCCAGGGAGCCATCCGCGCGCGGCGCCGACGCCATCGAAAAGGGGTGTTCACGCATGGCGAAGGGGCCATGTCCCAGACTCAGCCAGGCGAACTGTCCTGGCTTGAAATCGAAGCCGGTCTTTTGCGGCGCCAGGGTGAGGGTGCAGGAATCTCCCCGCTCCTGCCTGACCTCGGTGACCCGCCAGGGTTGCCGCAGCAACCTCCAGGGCCGGAACACCCGTACCTTCAGCAACAGTGCCAGCACCGCCAGCCCCATCAGCCACCAGATGCCCTTGATCAGCGGCACCGCGCCGTAGTAGCCGATGGCCTGCAGGTGCGCATAGCCCAGCGCCAGGGCCAGGATGGAAAACAGCAAATGAATGATGCGCCAGGTTTCATAGGGCAGTTTCAGGGGCTTGCGCCACACCGACGTCACCATGACCACGATCAATGCCGCCAGCGACAGAATGCCACTGAGCATGGGCCAGTCGGCGCTGAAGGGATTGATGTCAGGCAGCAAGCCGGGGTCGGCCACCCAGAAGATCAGCGGATGCAGCACTGCCGCCACCATCAGCGCATAGGCCAGGTAGCGGTGGAAGTAGTAGATGACGTCGATGCCAAAAGGCGCAGTGGCGGCCTTGAGACGGGCAGTGAGAAAAAACTGCACCGCCATCATCGCCAGGGCGGCAAAACCGAAGCCCACCGCCACCTCCCACCAGAAGCCCCCCTTGGCGGGGGTGGGAACGAACAGCAGCACCAGCAGGGGCGTCAGGATCAGAGCCAGATACAGGCCAATCCACAGCACAGCATTGAGGGCAATTGGCAAGAGTTGTTCTCCCAGTGATGCAGGTTCAAGCCGGGATACTAGCCATAGCGGTCCTGGTTTTCAAATCCGGACCCGTTGCTGGCTTGATATAAAACCAGGGAATCAACATGTCATCTGGCATCACATCAGATCAGCCGGCTTATGGATTGGCGGCGTACCGATAGCGCGGCATGAAGGACGCCAGTACCGCGCAGGCCACCAATACCCCGGCGGCCATGTACAGCCCCACCACATAGTCGCCGAAATGCTGCCGGCTCATGGAGAGGGCGGCGATGCCAAGGCCGGAGCCCAGGTAGAACACGGCAAAGATCACGCCATAAATACGGCCGTAGGCAGCGGCACCGAAGTAGCGCTTGATGAGAAAGGCCAGCACGTCGAATTCAGCCCCCAGCAGGAGCCCGAGCAGGATGGCGCTGACAATCGCATAGTCAGGCATCACGGCATAGAGCACACAGGCCAGGGCGCCACCCACGGACACCGCCTGCATGACCCGGGGGGCAAACAGGTGGTCGATGATGAAACCGATGAACACCCTGGCAAACAGCAGGGCAAAACCGAATACTGCCTGGATGTAGGAGGCGTCGGTCTGGCTCCAGCCCGCCTCCATCAACAAGGGCACCTGCTGGGTTACCAGGCTCGAAGCAGTGAGGCCCAGCATGAAGAAGGCGATAATCAGCAGGATGAATTCCGGCAGGCGCAGACAGTCCTTGAACGGCAAGCCAAAGGCACTGGCCCTGACTTGCCGCTGCTTTTCGCGCTCGCCCGCGTGAGGCTCCTTGACGCAGAAATAAACCGTGGGCCAACTCACGAACATGACCAGGGCCGCCAGGCCCAGGAAGGCGGTGCGCCAGTCATAAAGGCTGATGAGGGTGGCGATGATCAGGGGCACGATAGTGCTGCCGACGCCGATGCCGGCATTGGCGCAGCCAAGAGCCAGTCCCAGGCGCCTGTCGAACCAGCAACTCACCGCCTGCAGATAACCCAGGGGCCACAGGCCGATGCCGAGGATGGGAATCAGCGCCCACAGCAGGTAATACACCGCCAGGTTGTCCGGCTGCCAGTAGAAAGCCGCCAAGCCCAGAGAGAATAATGGAATGGAAGTGAGAATAACCCGACGTGGGCCGAAGCGGTCCACCAGAAAACCCTGCAGGGGTGACACCAGCACGATCATGTAGGAGACGATGGTCACCGCCAGTGACACCTGCACCCGCGACCAGCCGAACTCCTGTTCAATGGAGGGCAGAAAGGGACTGATGGCAAGAATGGCGATGACGCTGGGGCCAAAGGCCAGGCCCACCACCGCGCCAATGGTGGTCAACACGCCTTCCCTGCGACCATCGGCATTTGCCGTGGGTGTTCCGGCTGCATCCGCCATCCTGCCCCCTTGCTTGTTATTGTTGGTTGATGATGAAGCCAGTCGTGGCCGCCGCACCCGCGGGCAGCATATACAGCCTTGGCCGTGCTTGTCCAGTTGGCACTGGTTTTGAAGCGCCTGCTAAGATAGCCAGGTATCTCCCGAGGCTGGCAGTATGACAATGATTCATTCCCAGGACGTACATACGCAGATTCAGACGCAGTTGCGGCAGGCGGACACGCTGCCAGCGGCACTGTCACATCACTTCCTGGCGCCGCAAGCCGAGGTGCTGGCACCGATCCTGGCGCAACTGAACAGCGCCCCCTTCGACAAGGGTGAAGTCAGCGCCATGGCCCGCGGCATCGTACGGGAAGTCCGGCAACGGGCCGGAGCCGGGGTATCCCTGGATACCTTCCTGCGCGAGTACTCCCTGGACAGCCACGAAGGCATCATGCTGATGTGCCTGGCGGAAGCCCTGATCCGCATTCCCGATGACAGTACCGCGCGTCTTCTGGTGGAAGACAAGCTATCCGATGCCGACTTCGCCCTGCATCTTGGCCGCAGCGACTCACTCTTCGTCAACGCTTCCACCTGGGGCCTGTTATTGACCGGAAGGTTATTCGACGGCGCAGCCGAAGCCTTGGATCAGGGAAGCATGCGGCGCTTGTTCCAGCGCCTGGGCACCAACGTGGCCCTGAGTGCCATCCGCCAGGCCATGACCCTGGTGGGCGAGCAGTTCGTGGTCAGTGAAACCATCGCCGATGCCCTGGCCAGGGTGAAGGCGGCACCGGATCATATCCGCTACTCCTTCGACATGCTGGGGGAAGCCGCGGTCTGCGAGGAGGATGCCGCGCGCTACGGGCAAGCCTACCTGGACGCCATCGAAGCGGTGGGCGCGCTGCGCGCCGGGCGCAGGCTGTCGGTATCCATCAAGCTGTCAGCGCTGGAAGCACGCTACGAACCGATGCAGGCGGTTCATGCGGAGCAGAGGCTCATGGCTCGCCTGGAGCAACTGGTGCAAGCAGCCCGCGATCTCGACGTGCAACTGACCATCGACGCCGAGGAAGCCTATCGCCTGCACAGCAGCCTGCGCCTGTTTGCCAGGCTTTATCACGCCCCCCTCACCAAGGGTTGGCCGGGCTTGGGCCTGGCGCTACAGGCCTATCAGAAACGTGCCCTGCCGGTGCTTGACTGGCTGGCACAACAAGCCGCCGCCGTGGGCGACCGCATCCCGGTGCGCCTGGTGAAGGGGGCCTACTGGGATACCGAAATCAAGCGCGCCCAGGTGCTGGGCCTGGAAGACTACCCGGTGTTCGTGCACAAGGCCGCCACTGACTGCTCCTGGCTGGCCTGTGCCGACCGCCTGCTGAACCAGGACAATCTGCTCTACGGCCAGTTCGCCTCCCACAATGCCCACTCCCTCACCGCGCTGATGGCCATGGCCAGGCACCACGGTACCCATGAATTTGAATTACAGCGCCTTTACGGCATGGGATCGGTGTTGCCCGAAGTGCTGGCAGAACACTTTCCCCAGGTACCGCAGCGCATTTACGCCCCAGTGGGATCACACCAGGCAC
>JBJHAY010000272.1:0-4986 GCA_050485205.1 Gammaproteobacteria bacterium | reverse complement strand
GGATAAAACCGTAAGCGCAGCCCTCGCCGAGGACATCGGCAGTGGCGACATCACCGCGCAACTGATCAAGCCCGATGCCATGGCCGAAGCCAGGGTGATCTGCCGCGAACCGGCGGTAATCTGCGGTCGCCCCTGGGTGGACGCCGTGTTTACCCAGGTGGATTCTTCAATACAGGTCACCTGGCACCTGGCCGAAGGTGACGACGCCACGCCGGACCAGATTATTTTCTCAGCCCTAGGCCCGGCCCGCGCCCTGCTCACCGCCGAGCGCAGCGCCCTCAACTTTCTGCAAACACTTTCAGGCACCGCCACGGTCTCACGCCACTATGCCAGGCTGGTTTCCCACACCGGGGTAAAACTCCTGGATACCCGCAAAACCCTGCCCTGCCTACGCCGAGCCCAAAAATACGCAGTGGCCATCGGCGGCTGTCACAACCACCGCATCGGCCTCTACGACGCCTTTCTGATCAAGGAGAATCACATCAATGCCTGCGGCGGCATCGGCGCCGCGGTGCTGAGGGCCAGACACCTGCATCCGGATCACCCGGTCGAGGTAGAAGTGGAGACACTGGAGCAGTTGGAAGAAGCCCTGGATGCCCATGTGGATATCGTGATGCTGGACAATTTCGAATTGGTGGACATCCGCCTGGCAGTAACCATCAACGCCGGCCGCGCCAAGCTGGAAGCCTCTGGCGGCTACGAACGAGACGCCCTGGTGGCCGTGGCGGAAACCGGCGTCGACTACATCTCAATAGGCGCCCTCACCAAACACTGCCGCGCCATCGACTTCAGCATGTTGTTTCTGTAGGAGCCTGCCCTGCGGGCGACCTGAGGTTGCCCGCAGGGCAGGCTCCTACAAAACAAAAAGTCACCTGAGCGCCTGCAGGGCCGGCTCCTCCAGAGAAAGCTCAAGGCAAGGGCTGGATCAAAACATTCCTGAACTTCACCACGCCGGCGGCATATTGCAGGGAAATCGGCCCACTCTCGTAGCCATCGAACTCATCATCGACGGTGACCACCCCGTTCAGTTCCACCCGGATGCGGCGCCCATCCACCAGAATGTCAAAGCTGTTCCACTGATTGGCGGTATCGATACTGACAAGGGGCGCCGCCCACTCCACGATACTGCCGGTACGATAGGTCTGATCGGGGCGGGTATCGAAAATGTTCACTTCGTACGCATTGCCCTGGGTGATATTGTTGGGATCGGAAGCCCGCACGAATACCCCGCTGTTGGCTGGCTCATCCACCCAGAACTCAAGGCTGATGTGGACATTCTCAAAATCCCGCTCGGTCACCAGGTGGCCATTGCCGCTGTCAGCCACGAACTCCCCGTTTTCGATGCGCCAGTTGGCATTGCCGATCTGGCGCCAGCCGTTGAAGGAGCCGGACATGTCGAGCCAGGTTTCGCCTCCCTGGGAAAGATTCTGATTTGCTGACGTGGATGTCTCTCTCTCGCTTGCATCTTGTGAACACGCCACAAGACTCAAGCCAAGTGGCACCAGCACAGCGATGATCAATTTGTTGATGCTCATTACTTCTCCCCCTAAACAAGATTTGGCACTTTAGTATTAACACAAATTCTCAGGCTGGCGATTATTCACATACCAGCTTGAACAGTGTCAAGCTCTGCTCATTCCCAAGTGAATCCTGTGCTTGCAAGTAACTCCAGGATATCCGGCATCAAGTTTCTCACAAAGCGATCCGTTAGATGTTGAGAGTCACGAAAAACGATTTCTCCATCAATTACCGCCTGACAAAGGCTACGTGGACAAACCAGGTGATTGAAATCGAGCCAGTACACATTGCCGAACATCTCGGAAACTTCTTTGAGAATAGCGCTCACCATCAGATCATTTCCAAGCGGCGCTGGCGCTGTACAGGAGGTCATATCGGAGAAAGCATCCCACATCCACTGACTTCTTGACAGACAGTCCGGACCATCAAAGGGGAGGCGGTAACTCCCCTGCAAGAGAAAAACTGTGCTTCCTGCCTGCGACAAATCAGCCAGGAAACGAATCGACCCGTTCCGCCATTGAGACTCAGTGTAACCATAAGTTGAAGTGCTGCCGGTAAATACCACGTCCGGCTTGAGATCACGCAGAAAGGCCAGACCAGCACTTCTCCAGTCTTCACATACCTTGTATTCCATGCCAATACGTTCATAGAAAATCGGCTCCTCCACCATGGGGCAAGCTGACTTGGTCAGCACTATGAAGCGCCAACCGGCGTTGGTCAGTGGAACCGCAAACGCACTGAACCACTGCGCCACTATGCTATCCCCAAACAAAACAGCCGTTTTGGCAGCGTCATCATCCCCAAAAGCACAGGCACGTAGTTGCTCACTGCTGAACCAATCATCGCAACCCATGGCGTATATAGCAGGCAAATCAGACCTCACTGCCTGGTAAGCCAACAGCTCTGGAGCCTGAATCCAGCGTCGGGTGGCCTCCCTCCAAACTACAGAGCACGACGCCGCCAGCAGCATGACGGCGATCACGCACACAAAGCTACGGCGGGGATAACGCAACCATCCTGCATGATGTCTCAATGGCCATTCGATCACATAAAGCGCCACCACGGCGATACCCAGGGAGGTAAGCACGAGCAACATATCAAGCACGAGGCCAGACGCAGGAAATAACAGTCTCCCAAGCAATAATATGGGCCAGTGCCAGAGATACCAGGAATAGGATGCCCGCCCCATCTGTTGCATGATTGGCAAAGATAACAGGCTCCCCGCGCCATGCTTTGCACCCAGACCACACCCCAGCAATACAAGCCAGGCTCCCAATGAGGGCAACAATGCCCAGAACCCTGGATAGCTCATGTTGGGGCCTATCAGCAACGCAGAGCCGAGGATCATGGCTATGCCGAACCATCCCAATAATGCTGAATTGACCCCCATGAGGAAAAAGCGGTTTTTACTTTCAACTTGTTGTGAACCGAGGGTGCCATGCAGCATGAAGAATGCCAATGCTCCTAGCGCAAACTGCTAAATCCTGGCAGGCATCAGATAAAAAGCCCAGGACGGCCGGATAGATGACCAATGCAGGTTCAACAGAAAACTCAACACTATCACCCCAAGCAGTAGATGCTTGCCGATACGCTCCCGGCTTGCGATGTCCAGAGGCCCCAGATACCGCAAGAATAGGAACAAAAACACTGGCCACACTAGATAAAATTGCTCTTCGACAGCTAGAGACCATGTATGTAGAAACATGTTGTAGTGTGACTCAGGCGCAAAATAATCCATGCGCAGAAAAGCAAAATACAGATTGGACAACCAAAGCGGCACGAATGCGGCCACCTCAGCCTGGTGAGCTTGTTCTGCCGGACTCAGTAGCAGCAACCCAAGAACACTGGTCACTAGCAGCATCAACATCAATGCCGGGAATAGCCGCTTGAATCTCCTGATATAAAAATGGAAGAAATTGATGCGTGCTTTTGCTTCATATTCGCGCGCCAGCACTCCGCTAATAAGAAAGCCTGACAACACAAAAAATACATCAACACCGACAAAGCCACCGGCCAAACCTGGAATTCCAGCATGAGCGGAAACCACCAAGAGAATTGCCAGTGCTCTTAAACCTTCAAATTCTGGCCTGAAGGTCATCGAGGCAGGACCTGAAGACGAGAAGTGGTTTTCTGGCAAATGCAGTTTGGATACAACGGTCACAGTAGTTTCAGCCCCCAAAAAGCAGCTTTTTATGCAGAGAAACGCTGGCAGCAATATACAAGAAATCCCGAGGTTCTCATATAATCGATTTATCCATTATGCGGGGTCGACTGGCGCTTGCTTTTGGTCGGCAGTCAATCAACAATTGGGCCTTGATCCTACCCTGGGTGACACCGAAAAACTAAATCAATTCACCTCATAGATAACCTGATGGACATAGGGAGCACAATCATAACAAAGATTATTCACAAGCTAAAACAATGGGTTAAGTGTATCTGGCCGATCAATATGCTGAGCAGCATGCTCTACTACAAGCTGGTGGACAAATGGCTGCCATTCAAGGGATCAGAGGGTTATTGGGAGGCTCGTTACAACAAAGGAGGCACTTCCGGAGATGGCTCTTACCGTGAGTTGGCCGATTTCAAGGCAGAAGTTATCAATACTTTCGTGCAAGTTCGTGACATTGGTTCCGTCATCGAATTTGGATGCGGAGACGGCAATCAACTTTCGCTCTCCACATACCCCCAATATCTTGGCGTGGACGTTAGTAAAACCGCAGTCGATCAATGTCGCAAAAAGTTTGCCCATGACCCAAGCAAAACATTCATTACCTTGAATGCCTATGACAACCAGAAAGCAGAGCTGGGACTATCTCTCGATGTTATTTATCACTTGATCGAAGACCATGTGTTTCATTCACACATGCTGCAACTATTCAACTCCGCACGACGTTATGTGATCATTTATTCTTCTAACAGCGATCAACAATATGCAATTCAAGGGAAGCATGTCCGGCACAGAGATTTCGGCCTATGGATTGAAAAGAACAGACCAGAATGGAAACTTCTGAAACATATTCCTAATTTGTACCCATATAACCCTAATACCAATTCCGGTTCCTTTGCCGACTTTTATTTTTATGAAAGAAAAATCAACTGATGACTCTGGCACCCCGGCAAGAAATGCACGAGCCATGTTCTGGCCGGCAATCATTGCACTGATATTTCTCTCATTTCTCTTCGCTCTTCGGTGGCTGCCCGGCCTTAATCTGGACAGTAGTTTCTATCAAAATGTCAGCCCTGCATGGCTTAGCCTGGCAATTATCACTCAATTAAGTGTGGCTCTTCTGATGATTTTCGCATGGCAGTTGAATCTTCACCTGCATGACTTGAAAGGCATTACAACTCGACAGGCAACTGTCATGATCGGAATCAATGCTATTGGTAAGTATTCACCAGGAAAAGTACTCGGCATAGCAGCCAAAGGCGGGACTATTTACAATATTTCAAAAAAAGGCAGTCTAGCTC
>JBJHAY010000271.1:0-4995 GCA_050485205.1 Gammaproteobacteria bacterium | reverse complement strand
CTTGCCCGCATGGCCGTGAGGCTTTTGAAAAATCCTCGATGATCAAAAAAACGCCGGTGCTCCCTTGCTCGAAGGCGAACCTGGTGGTACGATTTGCGTTTTTTCGATATACGAAAACACTCCCTGTTCTACAAAACAACAAGGAATTATTTCCATGTCCTACAGCAACCTTGAGCAACTTCTGCAAGCCAGCGGTAATGTCGTTGAATTGTTGAGAAATTCCCAGACCGGCCCCAATGTCTATCCCGTCGTCAAGCCAGAATACACCAACTGGCGCGATGAGCAGCGTGCATGGCAGAAGTCCTGTGTGCTGTTCAATCAGACTTGGCACATGTCTGATCTTTATGTCACCGGCCCCGATGCCTTCGATTTTCTCAACAGCCTTGGCATCAACAGCTTCAAGGGTTTCACCGTCGACAAGGCCAAGCAGTATGTATGCTGCAACTATGATGGTTATGTCATCGGTGACGTGATTCTTTTCTACCTGGCGGAAAACACCTTCAGCCTGGTGGGTCGTCCTCCCCTGCTCAACTGGGTGGAGTTCCACGCCCAGAGCGGCAAGTACAATATCAAGACCGAGTGGGACCATCGCGCCGCCGATCAGAAAGGCGAAATCAAGCGCAAGTACTACCGCTATCAGATCCAAGGTCCGAATGCCATGAAGCTGGTGGAAAAGGTCACCGGCGCTGCCGCCCCGGAACTGAAATTCTTCAACATGACCACCATCACCATCGCCGGCAAGACCGTGCGCGCCCTGCGCCATGGCATGGCGGGTCAGGCCGGCTATGAAATTTTCGGGCCGTTCGAGGATGCCGATGTGGTCATGGATGCCCTGGTGGCAGCCGGCGATGAATTTGGCCTGCATCTGGTGGGTGGTCGTGCCTACTCTTCCAACACCCTCGAGTCCGGTTGGATTCCTTCGCCGATGCCGGCGATCTACAGCGGTGACAAAATGAAGGCGTACCGTGAGTGGTTGCCCGCCGACGGCTTCGAGGCCAAGGCTTCTCTTGGCGGTAGCTTCGTATCCGACAACATCGAGGATTACTACCTGACACCTTACGAGTTGGGATACGGCTTCTTCGTCAAGTTTGATCATGACTTCATTGGCCGCGAAGCCCTGGAAAAGAAGGCTCAGCAGCCCCAGCGCCGCAAGGTGACCTTGGCACTGAATCCGGACGACGTCCTGAAAACCATTGCCACTGGCTACTTCCGGGAAACCGATCGCGCCAAGTTCATCGAGTACCCCTCTGCCGTCTATTGCATGCTGCCCTATGACAAGGTGGTGAAGGATGGCAAGCAGGTAGGGGTGTCCACCTGGGTTGGTTACAGTTCCAACGAGAAGGCCATGCTGACTCTGGCCATGGTGGACGAGTCCGTGGCTGAGCCTGGCACGGAAGTGGTCTTCGTATGGGGAGAAGAGAATGGTGGCACCAGCAAGCCTACCGTGGAAAGCCACAAACAAGTGGAAATCCGCGCCACAGTCTGCCCGGTGCCTTACGCTGAAGTGGCTCGCACCCAGTATGTGGAGGGTGGATGGCGCAGCGGCAAGTGATGATTGCTTTGGATAAATAAGGGAGTCTTGGCGGCGCAGCAGCAGGCGTCGTTGATGCTCAAGGTATGCGTGGCGGTGTAGATGCGCCGCCACTACTGTAAAAGGCCGTGGGCGGCATTGCCGGACACGGCTTTTTTATTAACAAGTTATCGTAAAGCGGAAAACGATTGATAAAAAAAAGAAAAAAATGTAGCTATCACAAACAAGTTGGGGTTTACATGCCGATTTCCCTATGCGAATATCTTTTCGACATACGAAAAATTCGTGAAAAGCGTTGCACTGCGACCCTGGTTACCCTGAGCATGTCCCCTTGTGATCATGGTAGCCAGGGTTTTTTATTGCCGGTCTTTGCGCTTGGCGGTGGCCATGCAGGGCTTTGATCCAGATCATCGCATTTTCCTCCTGCCGGGCCTACTCTGCGATCAGACAGTGTGGGAGGCCCAGGTTCCCGTGCTGGAAAAAATCGGTCACGTCACCATTCCGGAATTCAGAGGCTACAAATCCATTACTGACATGGCTGACCTGGTGCTGGGTATGGCTGGCAGCGAGGGCAGCTTCTCCCTGGTGGGTCACTCAATGGGAGCCAGGGTTGCCTTTGAGGTGATCAGAATGGCCCCTCAGCGGGTACGCAAGGTGGTGTTGATGAGTACCGCCATGCACGTGCGCAAGCACAGGGAAGCCGAACTACGTCATGACATGCTGAGTCTGGCCCGGGAGAGGGGCATGCGTGCTTTCGCCGAGCGTTGGATGGACCGTATTCTGGAAACAGAAAGTCGCTGCAATGCCGCCCTGGTCAAAAAAATCACCGCAATGGTATTGGCCAGCAATGTGGAGGATTTGGAATCACACATAATTGCCATGTTGTACCGGCCTGATCCAGCCACGTACTTGCGGGCGATTGACCGCGAGATGTTGCTGATTTGCGGTCGGCAGGACAGTTGGACCACGCCCGCGCACCATCGCCAGATTGCGCGCAAGTTGCCACGTTGCCGCTTGCGGGTGCTAACCAAGGGGGGGCATATGCTACCCATGGAAAGCCCTGGGCAGGTCAATCGGCTTTTGACAAGTTATCTGAGGAATTAGTTGCATTCAGGGTGAACTTTTTTTCGGAAAAACCTGATGAAGGTGGGTCGTATTTGATAAAACTTAATATAAAACAATGGGTTGATGGTGATTCTCAGGCTGGGGTGAGAGTATTTACAAGCCAGGGAATCTATGCGAATATTTTTTCGCGATACGAAAGAATAAGAATCGGGAAATCACCTAAAGTTCGATAGTGCCTGATGGCATTTAATTGACTGCATCAGTGCCCTGGCATTCGGGGCCGTGCCCGCCTTGGGTAACATAAAGTGTGTTTGTGGATCAGGAGGAATTGCCGCTCAAGGGTAATGACTGACAAGCCACGCGAAAAAAACTGCACGCGATTAGAACTGTAAGTTAATCCATCGTCATAAATGGGGGAAACAATGAGAACACTCAGGTCAACTGAGCGCTCCAACGCGCAGCAAGGAAGTAGCACCAATCTCAAGGGGCCCATCAGCACGGGTCTCCCACTCCACCTGAAAAGAAAGACCAGCGTATGCGCCCTGGCAGTGACCCTGGGCCTCAGCGGCCATGTCATGGGCCAGGAAGAAAGACTGGAAGAAATCTCCGTCACCGGTTCCCGCATCACCCGTACCACCATGGATACGCCGATGCCCATGACCATCATGTCGGCCAGTGAACTGTCCGCGATGGCACCCGGTAACCTCATCGACAGCTTGAACCAGATGCCGCTGTTTGCCGGCAACACCACTCCTGAACAAGCCAACGGTGGCCAGAACTCTGGTGGTTCCAACGTCAACCTGCGTGGTGCTGGCGCCAACCGTACCCTGACACTGTTGGATGGACGCCGTATCGTGCCCACCAACCGTTTCGGTACCGTGGACGTCAACCTGTTCCCCGAAGACCTGCTGAGAAGCGTCGAAACCGTCACCGGTGGTGCATCCGCCAGCTACGGTACCGATGCCGTGGCGGGTGTGGTGAACTTCATTCTCGATACTGATTTCGAAGGTATTCGTACCCGTGCCCAGACCGGCATGACTCGTCATGGTGATGGCGAAAACTGGGAAGTGGGCATGTCCTT
The DNA here is from genome assembly GCA_050485205.1 of Gammaproteobacteria bacterium. GTDB lineage: Bacteria > Pseudomonadota > Gammaproteobacteria > Pseudomonadales > Pseudohongiellaceae > JAVVEZ01. The sequence goes on along the minus strand of JBJHAY010000271.1, from coordinate 1,318 downwards.
CGGTAAGGCCTTGACCGACCGCTGGCATGTGATTGGCTCGGTAACTGCTTTCGAGCAGCGCAGAATTGCCAATTTCCAGGGTCTCCAGGATCGTCCCTATCTGCAACAGTGGGCCAGGGTCACCAGTACGAATCCCAATGATCCCACTGAGTTGGTACGGCCTTTCGTGAGCCCCACCAACTTCACCAACGGAGGGGTGATCGTTCAACCCAACAACCCAGCGCTGAACCGCTTGGTCTTTGATCCTGATGGCACCGCCCGACCCATGCCTTTCAGTGGAGTTGGAAATCTCAACGCGGGATGTCAGTGCCAAGCCGAGAACATGCAGACTTACGGTGTGAATGGTGAAGCAGAGGTGTTTGGTGCCTTTGACCGTATCAACACCTTCCTCTACACAGACTATGACCTGACTGACAATACCAACATCTACTTCCAGGGGATCTGGGCCGACAACCGCACCAAGGATCGCCGCGAGAGCATCCCGCTGCTATCGGGCTGGGGTGGTCGTCTTTACAGTGACAACTACTTCCTGAATGACGATGTGCGTAATCTGATGAATCAGACCAATACGCCCTTTGCCGGATTTGGCATCATTCTGCCAAACGATGGCTCCACGGTATTGGGTGAATCCAGGCAGTTTACCGAGAACAGCATGCAGTCCTACACCGTGGGCTTCAAGTCCAGGATTGATGGCGGATTCTTCGATGGTTGGACCATGGATGGCTATTATCAGTATGGTGAAAACAAACAGGACTTCAACTGTGTAAACTGTGTACGTGTGGATCGCCTGTTCTTCGCACTTGATCCCGTGGCCCATCCTACCACTGGGCTTCCAATCTGCCGCGTGAATCACCCGGACTTCACTGGCCCCATTTCCCAGGGTGGTAACGGTGGTCTGTTCAGTGACTGTGTGCCCATGAATATCCTTGGTGGTCACAGTAACGTCAGCCGCGCTGCCGCCGACTATGTCATGGACCGTGATGGCAAGATTGCTCGTCAGTGGACCGACCAGCACTTCACCGAGTTCGTCATGAGCGGTGATTTGCACCAAGGCTGGGGCGCGGGTCCTATTGGCGCGGCATTCGGTGCAGCTTATCGTCGTGAAGGCATGTCTCAGCGGACTCTGGATTTGTCAGACGAATTCCCGGCACAGGTCAACGGTACTCTGTTGTCCGACCAGGGTATTCACCCTGCCACCTTGCGCGGCATCGTGCCTCAGGGTCAATCAGGTGGAGTGCCCGGCTACAACGGTATTCCCGGACTGCGCTTCGTGCCCACTGGCTTCCTGGGTGACAACAACTCCAGCTCAGTATTGTTC
>JBJHAY010000270.1:0-5029 GCA_050485205.1 Gammaproteobacteria bacterium | reverse complement strand
GGACACGATACGGCAGGCCAGCCAGGGCTTCGCGCAAGGCATTCAGCGTCATCTCCAGACGTTCACGGTACCAGGGCATCACTACTGTTCTGCTCAATTCGAGTATGTTGGCATCCTTGAGTAAATGCCGTGCCATGACCACGCCCGTATTGCCCACCGCCAGATTGAGAATGGTGTTGATGCGGGAAAAAGCCTCTATCACTGTTTCGTTGCCAACCACGAAGCCGGTTCTCACCCCTGGCAGCCCAAGCTTCGACATACTCAACAATAGAATCGTGTTGTCATTCCAACACAGCTCTTCCTGGCCAAACACGATCCCTGGGAAGGGCCATCCATAGGCAGCATCGATGATCAAAGGGATCCGGGCACTCCAGGCAAGTTCATCCAAAACAGCCAATTCCTCAGCAGTGACCATGTTTCCGGTAGGATTGGTAGGGCGTGACAGGCAGATTGCCGCGCTGTCCGCCGGAACCCTCAGGTCATCCAGGTCGAGGCGGTATTTGAAAAAGTCATCCTCCAACAATTGGATCGAAGGGCGCCCCGCCACAAAAAAGTCCGGCTCCCGCCCAGCATCGGCATAGCCAAGATATTCAGGCACCAATGGCAAAAAAACTCGCCCGCGCGTGCCATCAGGACACTCTCCGGCCAACATGTTGAAAAGGATGTAAAAAGCTGACTGGCTGCCATTGGCAATGGCTATGTTGCGTGCGGTCAGAGGCAGGCCATATTCCCGGCGCAGCATCTGGGCCAGGGCTTCCAGCACATCCGGATCCCCCGCCGGCGGTTGATAACGGCCCAGCAGGTCATGACATTGGCCCGGATGGGCGCTGACGGTCTCCAGAATACGTCGAAACACGGTTTCCATGGCCGGAATTCGGGAGGGCGCCCCTCCTCCCATGGAAATCATGTCAGGATTATCGGCCACTGCCGCGCCAAGATCGTCCATCAGGCTGACGATCCCTGCCGCCGTTGTATATTTTGTGCCAAAAGTCGAGAGCTTCACGGTCATTGTTTCCTGTTTCCGCCTGTGGCCGCAGGGCATGCGATTCAGCAGTCCATCAAAGCGGGGATGATACGCCAGAGCTACCCGGATGTGACAAATTGAGAGCCGCCTATCAGTTTTTCCTGCAAGCGCCGCCATGCTTGCATTTCATTCCGCCACGGAGACGTTTATCATTGCCGATCAATCATTTAATGGGCAATCCTGAACAGTGCCAGAATTCACAGACAACAAGCTTGAGCCTACTGCCAGCCTATCTCTGGATATCACCGGGCTTACCAAGGGTATTAATAATCATCATGTGGATGTGAAGCTCAGTCCTGCCTTCCGGGTGGAATTAAAGCGTGTTGTGGAGGAATTGGTCAAACAAGAAACCTCTATGAAGCCGGGCTACCAGGATAAGGAAAAACTGTTTACCGTATTACGCAATGTCTATCTGGATGTCATGACCATCCTGATTCACCGGGTGAAGACCGACCTGACAACCACTGCCGTGGATTTCCTCCAGTTCGGCATCCTCAAGCATATGCTGCAAACCAGCAAAAGCGCCCTGGACGACTACATCCATCTTCTCAAATCAAGAGCCTCGGAATTACGTGCCCACGGCTCGGCGGAAGCACTCAGCGCCCATACCCATATCGCCTGGATCACCAGACAGTACAGTCAGATTCTTGCTCGTATCAACCAGCAAGTGTTGTCACAGTTTTCTCGGGCGGAATCGCGCCAGCTGCAAGCCATCCGGGCGCAATATTTGCCCAGTGAAAGCCTCCCTTATGCTTCTTTTCTGGAAAATCCCTTGCTATGGACACGAGATCTGAGAACGCCCGCGTTGCTCATTGATCACTACATGTATTGGAACAGTCTGCGCCCCCAAAATGACGAAGACCTTTTCAACACACTCAATCGGGAAATCGAGGAATTACTGACTCGTCAATTGCCCTCCCTGCCCTTGACACCACTCAAGACCATCGTCGGAGACACCAGCATAGCCTTGGAAGTCCATGACGAGTTGGGTGGGCTGTTGGCGTCCCAGGGTTATCTCGGCACGCCAATCGATAGCCGCAATCACATCAGTGAAAACTTTGGCTGGCTGGACCTGCCCGACAATCCCAGAACCCTATTCAACCTGGCAGATTATCAGGAAGAGGCCCTTTCGATCAGACGTAACCAAGGATGGAAAGCATGGTGGCAATACAAGAAGGGCAATCAGCACTTGGAAACAGCACTGAAGGATGTGGCAAAACTCCTCGCCAAACATGGCCTGCTGACTCCACTGGCAGCCCTGCAACACACGCGCCAATTACTGTTGGAAAACTTCTCTGGCATTGATCCGCGCCAACTTTGCCAATGCCTGTCACGCCAGATATCCTTGAAAAAATTGCAAGAGCAAAACCCGGGGATCGTCCTGGGTAATGACGAGATCAAAAAACTTCAGAAAGCCATCAAGGCCATCGCCAAGAGCGTGCAATCCCACCCACTGGAAGTGGCTGCCGCCTTCCTGGTGGATCTCTCCCGCTTCAGATACTGGCTCAAATATTATCGATTCTCCCACCGCGTCTTTAATCGCATGCAACTGCTTTCCAGGCCTGAAGACCTCCACTTGTCAAAACAAGCCAGAACATTGTTCGAAATGCCCACTGCCAATGAGGTCGAACAGGATAATGCACGCATCCTGCACCACACCATTATGAAAGCGGACTTGCGTGGCTCCACCGTGGTAACTGATCAATTGGAAAAAAAAGGGTTGAATCCAGCATCCCATTTCAGCTTGAGATTTTTTGGCCCAATCAATGAAGTCATCCCTCAATATGGCGCGGGAAAAGTCTTCATTGAGGGAGACGCAGTGATCTTGAGCTTCCTGGAACACGAACACAAACCCCAGGAGTGGTTCAGCGTGGCGCGGGCTTGCGGGCTTGCGCGCGCAGTGCTTGCCATCGTACATGCCAACAATCGCCACTCCCGCCAGGTGGGGCTGCCCTTGCTGGAGTTGGGCATCGGCATCTGTTACTCCGATGAATCTCCCCGTTATCTCTTTGATGGCGATCACCCAATCATGATTTCTTCCGCCATCGGCCTGGCTGATCGTATGTCATCCTGCTCATGGAAACTACGGGAATGCCTGGACCCGGGCCATTTCAATGTCGATGTTCTGGAAATTGCCGAGGGGGAGAGGGAACGAGGCGAAAAGGGTCAACAATTCCTGCGCTACAACCTTAACGGCATTCTGCTGGATAATGCTGGTTTTGCAAAATTGAAGACAGAAATCAGCCTGCGCAAGATAAGGGCAAACCTTGATGGCAAGCCCGTCCTTTTCCATGTTGGGGAATTCCCCGATGTTGAAGGTAAGAAAAAAGGCCTGGTAATAAGGGAAGGACGGGTTGGCCTCTGGCGGGATGGCCAGGCGCTGCCGGGTGATGACAGCGCCCTGCCTTATTATGAAGTGATCACCAATGGCAGAATCATTGCCCATTTGCAGGGGATCTGATCAAGTTGAAGCCGGCAAGCCAAGCAGCCAGGTGGCAATGGAAAGGTACACCAGTACACCGGTAATATCCGCCACTGACGTGACCAATGGCCCACTGGCAGTTGCCGGGTCCCAGCCCAGGCGGTTGAATACAAAGGGCAGGCTCATGCCCACCAGGCTGCCAATCAATACGATCACGACGATACTCATGGCTACCACCATGGCCAGGGTCGGCCCGCCACGCATCATCCCAATGAACGATACGGTGAACGCCATGCTCAGACCCAGGCCCACCGCCACCAGGAATTCTCTTCCCAACAATCGCAGCCAGTCGCTCCTGTCCACATCGCCCAAGGCCAGTCCGCGCACCATCAGGGTGGCTGATTGGGCACCGGCATTGCCTCCACTGGCAATCAACAAGGGCAGGAAAAACACCAAGGACACATAGGTAGAAATGGTTTCCTCAAAAACCGCAATGCCGGCGCCGGAAAGAATGTTGACGAAAACCAGCACAATCAACCATATGATACGGGTACGGTAGAGCGTCCACAGACTCGCGGTCCTCAGACTCCCTTCAATCTTGCCGATGGTGGCGCTTTTGTGGATATCTTCTGTTGCCTCGGCTTCAGCCACGTCCATGGCGTCGTCGTAGGTCACAATCCCAACCAGGCGCTCACCGCCATTGGTGATAGGCAAGGCAATCAAGTCGTAGCGGGAAATCAACCGCGCCACTTCTTCCTGCGGAGTCTCCACACTGGCATGGATGACATCTTGCTTGAGCAAGGTCGATACATTGGTATGGGGTGATGCCAGGATCAGATCCCGCAGTGAAACAGTGCCCACCAGGCGCCCTTCCTGATCGATGACATAGGCCTGATAGATGGTTTCCTTGTCCGGCGCGGTTGTGCGCAAAATCTCCAAGGCCAGATCAACCCTGACATTCTGCGGCAATACCGCGTAATCGGACGTCATGATGGCACCGGCACTGCCCTCCTCGTAGCTGGAAAGACGGCGCAAGTCCTCGCGTTCGGCATGGGCGAATTCACGCAGCAATACATCACGGTGGTCTTCGTCCACCAGATTGAAAAGGTCGGCCCGTTCATCAGCGGCCATGTGGGTCATCAGACGCGCAAGCTCAACCGGGCTCAGTTGGTTGGCCAGGGCTTTCTGCCCTTCCGGATTGAGGTAACCAAAGGCTTCCGCCCGCTCCTCTATGGGCAAGTATGTGAGCAGACCGAGGGCCGTATCGGCTTCCTCGCTGTGGAGAAACTCCGCCAGGTCGGCAGGGTTCATTGCCGCAATGATCTTTTGGATCTCGGCGGTATCCTGCTGCCCAATTGCAAGGCGCAGGTCATCTGTTGGAACGGCGTATATCATGGTTCGCCTCCTCACACCCCTACCAGGTGGCATGGGGCAGGCAAACCGTTTCAGGCTGGCACTACCGGCAGGTCACCGGGTGAAATTGATGCTGTGTTTTGTCTGGAAACTACTGTCAGTGTCCATTGTGGATCCGGATTGCACCGCGTTTTTACGGCGGTGCGTAGGGTAGTGCGCCAGGATGGATT
>JBJHAY010000269.1:4078-5042 GCA_050485205.1 Gammaproteobacteria bacterium | reverse complement strand
TTGAGTAACAAGGTGGTGGCGGTCCCTGAAACCCGGCAGCAGGATATCCTGGCCAACCTGCTTGAATCCCGGGGCGCCAAGGTCATCAGGGTGCCCATGGTGGCAATCCATGACGCACCGGACCCTGCACCAGTGGAGGCCTGGTTGGGACGTTTCATTGACCATCCCCCTGGGGTTTTCATAATTCTGACCGGGGAAGGAATCCGGCGTCTGCATGGCTTCGCGCAGAGAGCTGGCCTGGCACGGGGCTTCCTCGAAGCCCTCGGCGCAAGCCACAAGCTCTGTCGTGGCCCCAAGCCCAATCGGGCCCTGAGAGAGTTGGGTTTGGCGGCGGACAGGGAGGCAGTGGCACCAACCACTGATGGTATCATCGAGACCTTGGCCGCTGATGACTTGACCGGGGCTGCCGTGGCAGTGCAACTTTACGGGCAGGAACCAAATCAAAAGTTGATGGACTATCTCAGGTCGCGGGGTGCCAGCGTTGATCCGGTGGCGCCATATGTCTATGCTGACAAGGTTGAAGAGGCCGCGGTGGTAGATTTCATTGGGCTTATGGCGGGTGGTGGCGTGGATGTGGTGGCCTTCACCAGTCAGCCTCAATACCAGCGGCTGCGGCAAGTGGCCCACGCCCATGGTCTGGCGTCTGTGCTGGCCGAGGGCTTGAGCAAAACCCACATCGCGGCGGTTGGTCCAGTGGTAAGGGAACAACTGCGAAGCGAGGGTCATGAGGTGGCCATCATGCCTGAGCGGGCATATTTCATGAAGCCGCTGGTATTGGCGATTTCAAGATATCTGGAACAAGAAGAGGAAACACGATGCAAGTAGTGATAGACAGGTGGCGTTTAGATGGTTTTTGCTCTCCATGGTTGCGGCTGCTGAGCCTGTTCGTGACCAGCATGGCCCTGGTGACTGCGCCCCCATTGCATGCCCAACCCGCCAAGGATCCCGCCGAGCTTTATGCCAT
>JBJHAY010000269.1:0-4068 GCA_050485205.1 Gammaproteobacteria bacterium | reverse complement strand
CATCATCGACACCAGCAAGGGGGTCATGGAATTTCAGCTTTACAAGGCGGTGGCGCCCATTACCGTGAGCAATTTTGTCAATCTGGCCACCAGGGGATATTACGATGGACTGACCTTCCACCGGTTGGTGCCGGATTTCATGGTGCAGGGTGGGGACCCGGATGCCAATGGCTCGGGTGGACCCGGATACCGCTTCGAGGATGAAATCGCCCTGCGCCACAATCAGGATGGGGTGCTGTCCATGGCCAATGCCGGCCCCGATACCAACGGCAGTCAGTTTTTCATCACCCATCAGGCAACGCCGCATCTCAATGGCCTGCATACGGTATTTGGTCGGATTATTGCCGGCAATCAGATCATCCGGCAATTGCGGGTGGGGGATGTGATCAATTCCATCACCATCGAGGGCAATGCCAAGGCCCATCTGGAGCGTTACCGGGATCGTGTCTACCAGTGGAATCAGATACTTGATGAGAATTTCCCCAACTTGAGGCCGGCTCTCACCGACTGATCGCTCCCGTGTCAGTGACTATTGGGGGGGCGCTGATTCCTCGCTCTGCTCCGGTACTGGCTCCATGTGCCGTGCCAGATAAATGGTCTGGCCGATGATGAAGAGGAAAATCAGGCCGAGGCTGCCGAAGACCTTGAAATCCACCCAGTAGTCGTGAAAGGTGAAGGCCACAAACAGGTTGGCGGCGCCCAGAAAAAGAAAGAACAGCCCCCAGCTCATGTTGAGTCTGACCCAGACCGGGTCAGGCAGCTGGATGGCATGTTCCATCATCATCCGCGCCGCGTTTTTGCGGGTCAGATAGTGACTGCCAATGAATACCGCTGCAAATATCCAATTCACCGCGGGTGCCTTCCATTTCAGAATCGCTTCTTCCCTGAACAGCAGGGTGAACGAGCAGAATAACAACACGGCACCCAGCGTGATGACCTGGGAGCGCTCGAGCTGGCGCTGTTTGAGATAAAGTCCGCCATAGACCAGAATCGAGGCCGCCACCAGGACTTCGGTGGCGCTGAAGATGCCGCCCAGGGTGTATTCGATGCTGCCCAGATGAATGATCCTCTCCTCCATTTTGTAAACCACGAAGAAGACGACAAGGGGGATGTAATCGAGCAATTGTTTCATGAGAGTGCTTGCTTTGTGAGATAAGTGCCTATGGTACACCGCTGACGGAAATTTCTCATAATTCGTATCTGTGTGCCAGGATGATAATGCCGTTGGCAGCAATGCTGGCATCGACAGGGTGCGAGTAAGTCCCAGGCAACAAGGCATGGCGTGACGTGACATGGAGCGCTGGCGGCTGGTGTGTTAGGCTTTGCCCCCGCGCAACGAGGCTGAGGGCAGGCGAGGAGACAGGGCATGGTCCAGGTGTTGGAGATTCACCCCAAAAATCCGGAAACGAGATTGATCAGGCAGGCGGTGGACATACTCTGCCGCGGCGGGGTATTGGTCTATCCCACCGACTCCGCCTATGCCTTGGGTTGCATCATCGGCAATAAGAGCGGATTGCAAAAAATTACCCGCATCAGGCAACTGGATGCCAAGCACAACTTCACCCTGGTCTGTCGCGATCTCTCGGAATTGGCGACTTATGCCAGGGTCGACAACAGTGCCTACCGCTTGCTCAAGGCTTACACGCCTGGCCCCTATACTTTCATTCTCAAGGCCACTTCCGAAGTGCCCCGGCTCATGATGCACCCCAAGCGCAAGACCATTGGTATCAGGGTGCCGGATCACCCTGTAGTCTCGGCCCTGCTGGCGGCGCTGGATCAGCCGATCCTCAGCAGCAGCCTGATATTGCCAGGTGAGCAGGACCCTCCCAATGACATTGATGATGTGCGCAGCCGCATCGGTCATGCCGTGGATCTTGTCATCGACAGTGGCTATTGTGGCCCGGAGGTGACCACGGTGGTGGATTTGAGTGAGGGAACTCCAGTGGTGTTGAGAGAAGGCAAGGGGGATGTCCAGCCGTTTCTGGAGTGACAGCTGGTGGTAAAAAAACACGGGCGTCATCAGTGCTGCTTGCCTATATAATAGCGCCCACTTTGATTGGTTGATGGAGTAGCAATTGACATCGGTAGATTCGCAACGGCGTGTGCTGTCCGGCATGCGCCCCACCGGCCGGCTGCACTTGGGGCACCTGCATGGAGTGATCAAGAACTGGGTGAAGCTGCAGCATGAGTACGAGTGCTTTTTCTTTGCGGCCGATTGGCATGCCCTTACCACCAGTTACGATGACACCCAGTCCATTGAGCAGAATGTCTGGGACATGGTGGTGGATTGGCTGGCGGCCGGGGTCAGCGCCAATGCCGCAACCCTGTTCATTCAGTCCAAGGTGCCCGAGCATGCCGAGTTGCATCTGCTGCTGTCCATGATGACCCCGCTGGGCTGGCTGGAAAGAGTGCCAAGCTACAAGGACATGCAGGAGAATTTGCGTGAAAAGGAACTGGATACCTATGGTTTTCTGGGTTACCCCTTGCTGCAAAGCGCGGACATCCTGATTTACAAGGCGGGTGGTGTGCCGGTTGGCGCCGATCAAGTGGCCCACGTGGAATTGACGCGGGAAGTGGCGCGGCGCTTCAACCATCTCTATGGGCGCGAGCCGGACTTCGAGGAGAGTGCCGAAGCCGCAGTGCGCAGGATGGGCAAGAAGGCCGCCAAGCTCTACAGCAATTTGCGCAGGCGCTACCAGGAGCAGGGGGATCAGGAGGCTTTATTGACCGCGCAAGCCCTGATCAGGGAACAGGCCAATATCAGTCTGGGGGATCGGGAACGCCTGCTGGGTTACCTGGAGGGTGGTGGCAAGATGATCTTGCCCGAGCCGCAATCGCTGCTCACCGAGGCTTCCAAGATGCCGGGGCTCGACGGGCGTAAAATGTCCAAGTCCTACGACAATACCATCTCTTTGCGGGAAGACGTGGATGTGGTGGCGCAGAAGATTCGCACCATGCCCACTGACCCGGCACGGGTGCGCCTGAGTGACCCCGGTGACCCGGACAAGTGCCCGGTCTGGCAGTTTCATGAAGTGTACTCAGACGCCGATACCAGGGAGTGGGTGCAGACCCAGTGTCGCAGCGCCGGTATTGGCTGCCTGGAGTGCAAGAAGCCGGTGATCGATGCCGTGGTGGCGGAACTGCTCCCAATCCGTGAACGGGCCGCCCAGTTCGAGGAAAGCCCGGACAGTGTCAAGGCCATCATCGCCGAAGGGTCAGAGAAGGCCCGGGATGTGGCCCGCGATACCCTGGCAGAGGTCAGACAGGCCATGGGATTGAGCTACAGATAATGATCAGTCGCAATTTTTACCATTGAATACAGGTAGAGCATGACAGCGGACCTAGACCAGGACGACCCTCAGTCCCCCGAGATGCAGGATCGTGTCAGTCTGCTGGTACAGGCACGCCAGCAGCAGAAGGCGGCGCAGGAGGAAATGCCCTTTGCCTTTGTGGCCGGCAAGGCCATCACTGAGCTGCCAAAGGACCTCTACATTCCCCCCGATGCCCTGGAAGTGTTTCTGGAAGCCTTCGAGGGGCCTCTGGACCTCTTGCTGTATCTGATCAAGCGCCAGAATATCGACATCCTCGACATCAATGTGGCGGAGATCACCGCACAGTACATCGCCTATGTGGAACTGATGGAGGCCGCCCAGTTCGAACTGGCGGCTGAATACCTGGTGATGGCCGCCATGCTGGCGGAGATCAAGTCGCGCATCCTGTTGCCGCGCTCACCGGAAGAGGATGAGGAAGAGGAGGACCCGCGCGCGCAACTGATCCGGCGCTTGCAGGAATACGAGCGTTATCGCGAGGCGGCCGAGCGTCTGGACATGATGCCCAGACTGGAGCGTGACATTCATCTTGCCGCGGCCGAGGCCCCGGAACTGGACCGTGTCGCGCCCCGGCCTCCGGTGGAGCTGAAGGAAATCCTGCTTGCCTTCGCCGAGGTGTTGCGGCGCTCGGACCTCTATGAAAGTCACCATATTCAAAAAGATGCGCTTTCCACCCGGGAAAAAATGTCTGAGATTCTATTGCGGGTGTCCCCCAATCAGTTCACTCCCCTGGTATCCC
>JBJHAY010000268.1:0-5065 GCA_050485205.1 Gammaproteobacteria bacterium | reverse complement strand
GGCCGAGCAAATCCGGCGCTTGATCGTTGAGGGCGATGTGGAGCGCTGGGACAGCATGACGGAACTGCTGCTGATCTATGCAGCCCGACGCGCGCACCTGGTGGAAACCGTGTGGCCAGCCCTGGCTGCGGGAACCTGGGTTATCTCCGACCGCTTCGCGGATTCCTCCCGCGCCTTCCAGGGAATCGCTGGCGACTTGGGCTTGGAAACTGTTGAGCATATCCACCGCCTGGTGGTGGGTGAGTTCCAACCGGATCTCACGATGATTCTGGATTTGGACCCAGAAATTGCCTTGCACCGGGCCGGTCAGCGGGGAGGCAAGGAGGATCGTTTCGAGAAGAAAGGACTCGCCTATCATTTGCGTGTCAGGGAAGGGTTCCGCTTGCTGGCAAGCCGCTCACCCAGCAGCCATGCTCTGATCGACGCCAGTAAACCCGTTGACGCAGTGACACACGACGTCCTGGAGCAACTTAATCAACGCCTGGATTTGAACTTACAGGCCCTGTGACTACCAGCATCATGAAACCGCTTGAATCCAACAAGCTCTCGCCCAGCACAGCGCTACCCTGGCAAGATACCCTTTGGCTGGAACTCTGTTCACTGATCCAGTCCCAGCGTTTACCCCATGCCTTGCTGCTGCATGGACCACAAGGGCTCGGCAAACAACACTTGGCCCTGAGACTGGCTGCCCTGCTGCTATGCCGTACCCCGGTCGGGGAGGGCGGCAATCTGTCGCCTTGCGGCAACTGCCCTGGATGTCATCTGCTGGCTGCCGGTACCCATCCTGACCTGCACCTCCTCGCTCCGGAATCAAGCAAGGTCATCAGGATTGAGCAGGTGAGGGAGGCCATCGATATTCTGGGCAAGAGTGCACAACAAGGGGGTTACCGGGTCATCGTCCTGGTACCGGCGGAAGTACTCAATCGCAACGCTGCCAACGCCCTGTTGAAAGTGCTTGAGGAACCGGGCGAGCGCACATTGCTGATCTTGGTGGCTCACCAGCCAGGGCGTCTGTTACCCACATTGCGCAGCCGTTGCCGAGCCCTGCACTGTAGGCCGCCCTCGCCAGCACAGGCGCTTGCCTGGCTGGAATTGCAGCAGCCAGGCGGCGTGGCGCCTCACACTGTGCTGACGCTGGCCAACGGCGCTCCCTTGAAAGCCCTTGCCCTGGCTGTGGAGGAGGGCTGGAGGCCTCGACAGCAATTGGGGCACATCATGAGACAATTACTGGAACCCGGCTATACTGTGTCCCATGCAGCCCAGCAATGTGCGGACATGAACATCGAGGAAATTGTGGAGAGCCTCCAACTGATGCTCACGGAGCTGTTGCGCTGCCATCAGGCTGGCGCAGATACCGGAAGACTGAAGGATCATGGCCTTCAAGACCTTCCAAAAACTCTTACGCGCGTACCTTCACGGGCGCTGCACCACTACTACCGGCAGCTGCTGCAGATCAGATTTCAATTGGGCTTGGGAACCAACTTGAATCCCACCCTGGTGATGGAGCATCTGTTTTTTGCCTGGCAGGATATCGGGCGCGGCGCGGAATCATGAACATGGTCATTCAAACCGCTGGCTCCCGCCATGGTATTCTCCGCATCCACATCAAGAGTCCAGCAGTGTTGCACGAAGCCTATATGCCATTCCTGCGTAACGGCGGGCTGTTTTTCCCCACGGAGCAGCACTATGAGATCGGAGATCAAGTCTTCCTGCTGCTTCATTTGCTGGACGAAGCCAGCCCCATCCCGGTAACAGGCAAAGTGGATTGGATTACCCCGCCCAGGGCACAGGGAAACAAGGTGGCTGGTATTGGGATACACTTCAGTGACGGCGACAATCAGGCCCGTGCCAGAATAGAGGCCTGCCTGGGCAGCCTGCTCAGTGCAGGCAAGCCAACTCAGACCATGTGAGGACTTGGCCCGGTATTGTTTGGTTTCCGGGCACTGGTACCACTACGCCAGGCCAGCACCAACACGGTCCATATCAAAAACCTGCCACGCCCCCCTCATTGCGGGGGTCGGAGACTCCCTCCAACCAGCCATCAAGCAGCATGATGGTATTGGCATCACCAATGGAAAAGCGTGAGCCGGTCAGTCCACGATGCCCCCGGCCTCGCAGCACCTCGACCGCCTCGTCATTCACCGCACCAATTTCGAATCTGACAATCTCAGGCATCCACTGGTGATGAATGCGGGGGCTGGTTACCGCGGATTGCACATTCATGCCATGGTCGATGACATTGACTACCACCTGCAGAACGGTATTGATGATGGTGGAACCACCTGGAGATCCCGTCACCAGGACCAATTCACCATCCCGGGTCACAATGGTGGGAGTCATCGAACTGAGCATGCGCTTGCCGGGCTCAATCTCGTTGGCGGCACGTCCAACCAGGCCATAGGAATTGGGCGTATCCGGCTTGGCGGCAAAGTCGTCCATTTCGTTGTTCAGCAGCATGCCGGTTCCCGGAACCACGATGCGGTTACCGTAGGAGCGGTTGAGAGTGGTGGTGAGGGACACGGCATTACCATCCTTGTCCACCACTGAAAAATGCGTGGTTTCAGGGCTTTCAGCAGGCCACTGGCCAGCGCCGATCAACTTGCTGTCTCCGGCTTTGCTCATGTCGAAGTCATTGAAACGCTGTCTCGCATACTGTTTTGAAACCAGCATTTGCGCGGGCACTTCAACAAAATCAGGATCTCCCAGGAATTCCGCGCGGTCGGCATAGGCACGGCGCTGGGCTTCGATCATCACATGCAAGGCATCGGCACTGCCCCAACCCATGGTGCCGATATCAAAGGCTTCCATCATGTTGAGCATCTGTATCAGTAATACACCACCAGAGGAAGGAGGGGGCATCGACCAGATATCATGGCCACGGTAGCTGCCGTGCACCGGCTCGCGCCAGACAGGCTCGTAAGCCTCTAGATCCTGATGACTGATCAGCCCGCCATTGGCCTCCATCTCGGCCACGATCAAGTCCGCGGTTTCGCCCTTGTAAAAACCGTCACGGCCATGCTCGGCAATCAGCCGCAAAGTCTTGGCCAGGTCCTGCTGTACCCACAAGTCGCCTGCTTCATAGGGAGATCCATCCTTGCTGAAGATGGCCAGGGAGGCAGGATACTGACGAAAACCATCCAGTTGTCCGTTGAACTGGCTGGCGAGGTCTTCATTGAGAACAAAACCTTGCTCGGCGAGGCGTATCGCCGGCGCCATCACTTGTTGACGGCTCATGCTGCCATGACGCTCCAGGGCATCCAGCAGACCCGCCACTGTGCCTGGCACACCTGCCGACAGATGGCTGTTGATGGAAAGATTGCTGTCGAGGTTGCCGTCGCTGTCCAGGAACATGTCGCGGGTGGCACCCGCGGGTGCTTTTTCACGGGCATCCTGGGTCAGGACTGTGCCATCGGCGAGGCGCAGAACCATGAAACCGCCGCCACCGATATTGCCTGCCGAGGGATAGGTCACCGCCAGTGCAAAGCCCACGGCCACGGCGGCATCCACCGCATTGCCACCGGCCTCCAGGATGTCACGGCCCACCTCTGATGCAAGTTGGGAACGGGAAGAGACCATGCCATGCTGGCCGCGCAAAAAATCCGCATGGACCTGCGTCAAAGGCAGAACCACCAGCATCAATAAAGTCAGGAAACGCTTCACGGCTTCACCCTCGAGGATCATGGAATGACGACATCCTAGCAAAATATGGGCCGTGATGCTCTATTCACGGCGCTCTCGACAAGGCAGTGCCGCCATGTCCGGCCACATGCCTGAAGGTAAGATTGATACGCGGCTCCCTCACCGCCGGCTGCTTGGGAACACGGTGCTGCCAGTGTTCCTGCAAGCCTGCCCCCATGATCAGCAAGGTGCCATGGTCAAGTTCGCAATGCTGGAGTGTGCCTGTCTTGCCAGGTCTGGGTTTGAGTTCGAAGCGACGGCTGGCGCCAAGACTCAGGGATGCCACCAGCGGACGCGGCCCCAGTTCGCGTTCATCATCACTGTGCCAGGCCACACTGTCATTGCCATCACGATAAAGATTGATCAAGACTGCATTGAATTCCGCGGCAGCGGCCCTTTCCACCCGGGTCTTGAGTTGCAGCAGCAGTGGGGACCAGGGCAGGGGGGTGAGTCGCAAGCCGGAATAGGCGTAATGACTGGCCTGATCGCCATACCAGGCTTGCAGGCGTGGCACCAGCACCCGCTTGCCAGCGAAATTAAGGTGATCCTGGCGCCAGGGCGTCAATGCCAGTAAATCCTGGAACAGGCGATCCGCATCCGGCTGGGGAATGAAGTGCTTCAGCACAAGAAGCTCCGCTCCAGCCAGGGAAATGATTTCCGGCAAGGCCTCTGGGGACTCGAAGCCAAGCGATGATTGCATCGTCATCAACCCAACAGCTCGAGTAAGGCTTCCTTCTTGCCTGGCGGGAGAGACTCCAGCTTTTCACTCAACTGGCGTGCAGTCATGCGGGACTGAGCCATTTCCTCTTCACTGAGGGTTTGCTCTTTCTGCGGTAAATTCTGGCGGATGTGCTTTTCCAATACCTGAAGGATTTCCGCATTCATGCTGCGCTTGTTTTGCTCCGACAATAGTTTCAACTGTTCCCGCAAGCCATTGGGCAGGCGCAGCATGAATTTGTCACTGAGTACTGGCGACACCTTGTTGGCCGAAGGATCACCGGACATATCATCGTCTTGTTGCTTGTTTTTTTGTAATTCACTGGCGGTCATGAGTATGTCACCCCGATCTGCGAACAAAGCCATGTCTCTGCTGCTTGGTGATGACCGGCATGATACCTGAAAAACTCCCTGAAATTCACACGGAATTTCAGGCACAATGTTGCCCAATCGCGACGGCCGGGATGCACTGCCCTTAAGCATTGCCGCTCCGGCCAAGTTGGTTTGAGTGATCGCAATATGGGAATTGAACATGAAGCATGAAGTGGATTTATTTATCATCGGTGCCGGCTCCGGCGGCGTGCGCGCGGCGCGCATGGCGGCAAGGGAGGGAGCCAGGGTGGCAATCGCCGAGGATCGCTACATGGGTGGGACCTGCGTCAATGTGGGC
>JBJHAY010000267.1:3326-5084 GCA_050485205.1 Gammaproteobacteria bacterium | reverse complement strand
TGCAGAAACAGGTTGAGCTTGGCCGGTGAAGGCAGAACCAGGGCAGTCATGGCGCGGCGGTGAGTCCGGGCGCTTCCGATTGCTCCAGGCGCCAGCGGTTGACCAGGAAGGTCAGGCGGTAGGGGGCTTGTTCCAGCACGATTTGGTGGGGCAGGTAGAAACCGTTTGCCTGGCGGTACCTGTCGTAGCGCAGTTGCCAGTCACTTTGCTCCAGGTGTTCCAATTGCTGCTGGGGGTTCAGCAGCAGGTCCATGGGCTTGCTCGGGGCCGGCAGGCCTCGTATCCAGTAATATAGGTCGCTGGCGGGAAATTCATACCCAAGAAAGTCGGCGCTGACATTTTCCAGGCTTTCGGAGAATATCGGGTCCTCCCCGGCTTTTTGCAGAATGACCAACTCTGGGGTGCCGCTGATGCGCACCGCGCCGCTTCCCAGGGCGCCGCTGAGACTGATGTCGAAGCTGGACGCAGCCTGACGCCAGACGATGTTGACGGTATTGGATTCGTTGTCGCCACGGATGTTGAGCCGTCCCTGCAATTCCCAGCCCTCAAGCGTGGCCAGGTGTTGCTGGTGTTCACGCCACTCAAGGCTGGAGGCCGGGCCGGGATCCAGACTGGCACAGGCGCTGAGCAGCAGGCAGACGAGCAACCATGGACTGTATCTGGCGCAGCGCTGGCGCATGGGGGCTCCGCGGACGACTGGCAATGGCTCAAGTTTGTGCGGATCAGCTGCCGGCATTGAGGCGCTTGATGGCTTCCTGGATGAACTCACTGTCCGGCTGATCCTTGAGGGCATCGCGCCAGATGCGGTTGGCCTTGTCCCGCTCCCCCATCACCCACAGCACTTCACCCAGGTGGGCGGCCACTTCGTGGTCGGGATAGAGTTCAAAGGCCCGTTCCAGGTTCTTGCGCGCCTCCTCCAGCATGCCCAGACGGTACTGAACCCAGCCCAGGCTGTCGATGATGGCGGGGTCATCCGGCGCCAGTTCGATGGCGCGCTTGATCAGTTCGTAGGCTTCCTCGTAGCGGGTGGTGCGGTCGGCCAGGGTGTAGCCGAGGGTGTTGTAGGCGACAGGGCTTTCCGGATTGAGCTGGATCATGCGCCGCAGGTCCCTTTCCATGGCGTCCAGATCATTGTTTTCCTGGTGCAGCACCGAGCGCAGGTACAGCAACTGCACGTCATTGGGGAAGGCGGTAATGGCGGAGTCGAGGATGCTGGCGGACTCGCTCATGTAGCCCTGTTCCATGAGGATGCTGGCTTCCAGGCTCAGAAGCGGGATGTTGTAGTCGGGATTGGTGTAGCGGATGGTTTGCAGGCGCTCGCGCATTTCCGGATAGCGCCCGGCCTTCACCATCAGTTCGGTGAGGTTGCGTTGGGCCTGCAGGAAGTTGCTGCCGGCCTTGACCTGCATGTAATGCTGAATGGCGCGCTGGGTGCTGTTGTCCTGTTCGCTGAGGAAACCCAGGTAGAAGTGGGCGTCGTCCAGGCGGTTGCCATTCTCCACCAGGGTTTCCAGGTAGCGCCTGGCATCGCTGTAGAGGTTGATCTCCATGCTGATCAGGGCCAGCGAGTAGAGCATGTCGAAGTCATCGGGATATTGTTCGACGATGGTGGCGAACTGATTGCGGGCCTCGCGGTACTTGCGCTCTTCCACCAGCTTGCGGGCGTAGAGCTCGATCGGATCGCGCCGCGCCCACTCCTCGTGCATGCCCTCGGGCACGTAGCGCATATCGTCGTGGGCGCCGTGGCCGTGCATCCGC
>JBJHAY010000267.1:0-3316 GCA_050485205.1 Gammaproteobacteria bacterium | reverse complement strand
CATCTGCTTGTGATCCGGGTGGCTGCGCAGGGTCTGCTGCAGGCGGCGGTTGGCGCGGCTGTCCTCGCCCAGTTGTTCCAGTAACTGGATTTCCAGCAGGACGATTTCCGGGTCGTCATTGGTCTTGCGCGCCAATTGCCGCATCTCTTCCAGGGCCAGGCGGAACTGGTCATTCTGGCGATAGAGGTGGGCCAGGGCCAGTTGGATGGAGTCGTTATCGGGGAAACGGCGGCGCAAGTCCTTGAGTTGGCTGATCATTTCCTGGCGTATGGTGACATTGCCGCTGTCCATGGCAATGCGACCGGAGAGCAGGCGGTAATCCACTGGCAAGCCCTGTTCCTCCAGTTCGATGAAATGGCCCAGGGCTTCCTGAAAGCGGTTCTGGGAGACCATCTGCAGCGCCAGGGTCTGATGAGCCTCGGCGGCTTTGGGCTCATGTTCCAGCCACAGCAGGGACATTTCGATGGAGGCGGGGGTATTGCGCAGGAAAGTGGCCACCCGGGCGGCGCGCTTGATGATGTTGACGTCCTGGGTCTCGCGGGCCAGGCTGATGTATTCACTCAGGGCCTGCTGGTTCATGCCGCGTTGCCCGGCCATTTCCGCCAGAATTACCCTGGTCAGGATCTCTTCCGGGAAGTTGGCGTATTGCACCGGCTCCTCGGGGGGCGGCAAGGGGGTATTGCCCAGGGTTTCCGGCGTGGGTGGCCGCTCAACAGGCTGGGTTCCCGGTGCGGGGCCAGTACCAGTGCCGGCACATCCCGCCAACAGGGTCAGGAAACCGGAGAAGACTATCGAAGCAAGGCGTATCGTCATAACAGCTCTCTGATGCGCTTTACCTGAATCAACGGATGCTCCCTGTTCCGGGTTGACCCGCGTGCCTGGCGGAATGACAGCGCAATGTTCACAAGTATAGGCACAGTTCCTTAACATTCTCAATGCCGCACTGGCCCCTTGCGGTTGCCTGGAAACGCTTGTCTGCCTCCGGGCCTCGGCTGGCTTGCCCCTGGGCGGCATTGTCCTCAATAGAGGCAGACCGGGGCGGAAGCCAGGAAATTTTCCGG
This sequence comes from Gammaproteobacteria bacterium, assembly GCA_050485205.1. GTDB lineage: Bacteria > Pseudomonadota > Gammaproteobacteria > Pseudomonadales > Pseudohongiellaceae > JAVVEZ01. The sequence goes on along the minus strand of JBJHAY010000267.1, from coordinate 2,255 downwards.
CCGGGATTGTGCAATCCCCGTGGATTTTACGCACGGGTTAGGTGTTCGGCTTCTTTATTGAGTAGAATAGCGCGCTGGCCCGAGAGGCCGAACATAGATCAAGTCTCATCCAGAGCCCCCTGATTCAACAAGACTTTTTGATGGCAACTTTCTTGCTGGGCGTCAATCACAACACTGCCACCGTCTCTGTCAGAGAGAAGGTGGCGTTCGCGCCCGAACTCATGCACGAAGCGCTGAGACAGGCCTGCGCCAGTGCCGGCGTGGCGGAAATTGCCATTCTTTCCACTTGCAACCGCACCGAACTCTACTGTGGTGTGTCTCCCGATCCGGTCGACGAGGCAAGCCGCCACGCCATCGAGGAGGCGGTATTGCACTGGCTTGCCAGTTATCATGAAGTACCCCTGGAAGAATTACGTCGCAGCATCTATATCCACTGGCAGGACGGCATGGTGCGCCATGCCATGCGGGTGGCCAGTGGCCTGGATTCCATGGTCCTGGGGGAGCCTCAGATCCTGGGCCAGATCAAGTCCGCCTTTGCCGTGGCGCGGGAGGCCGGCACCATCGGCGGCGGTCTCAATCGGGTGTTCGAGGATACTTTCGCGGTGGCCAAGCAGGTGCGCACTGACACCGCCATCGGGGAAAATCCGGTGTCCGTGGCCTTCGCCGCGGTGTCCCTGGCACAGCGTATTTTCAGTGATCTGTCCCAGGCCAGCGCCCTCTTGATTGGTGCCGGCCGCACCATCGAACTGGTGGTGCAGCATCTGAGGGAAGCTGGTATTGCCAACATGGTGGTAGCCAATCGCACCCTGGAGCATGCCCTTGAATTGAAGCGCAAATATGGGGTCAAGGAAGTATTGCTATCGGACATTCCCGAACAACTGGTGCACGCCGACATCGTGGTGTCTTCCACCGCCAGTCAGTTGCCGATTCTGGGCAAGGGCGCCGTGGAAAGGGCCTTGAAGGCCCGCAAGCACCGTCCCATCTTCATGGTGGACCTGGCGGTGCCCAGGGACATCGAGCCGGAAGTGGGAGAGTTGGAGGATGTCTTCCTCTACAGCGTGGATGACCTGCGCGAGGTGATCCAGTCCAATGTCCAGAGCCGCCTCGACGCGGCGGCCGAAGCCGAGAAAATCATTGATGGCGGGGTCGAGAACTGGCGCCACAAGGTGCGGAGCCTGGGCATCGTTTCCACCCTGCGCAACTTCCGCCAGAAGGCCGAACAAATCCGCGACGTCGAGTTGGAAAAGGCTCTCAGACAACTGGAAAAGGGCGAGCCACCGGAAAAAGTCCTGGCTTCCCTGGCGCGCCTGCTCACCAACAAACTGATTCACTCCCCCAGCGTGCAGATGAAGAAGGCCAGCGCCAATGGCCGCAGCGAACTGATCCATCTGGCGGAAGAACTGTTCGAGTTGGAGGCCAGCAACGAAAGCCCCGGCTCTGCCGCATCCGATGATCAGGGTGGCGATCACAGTGCCGGAGATCGCGGTGCCGAAGAAGAAGTACGCGGTCAACCATGAATCCCTCCATCCAAGCCAAACTGGAAAGCCTCGGCGAGCGTTACGAGGAATTGGAAGCCTTGTTGAGCGACGCCGGTGTCATCGCCGACCAGGAGCGTTTTCGCCAGTACTCCAAGGAATATGCGGAATTGGAACCGGTAGTGAAGCACTTTCAGCGCTACCGGCAGGTTGTGGCCAATCTGGAGGAGGCACAACTGTTACAGAAGGACGCCGACGCGGACATGCGCGGCATGGCCGAAGAGGAGGCCGCTGCTGCTCAGGAGGAGATCGAAGCCCTGGCACAGAGCCTGCCAAGGCTGTTGCTGCCCAAGGACCCCAATGATGCCTGCAATGCCTTCCTGGAAATCCGGGCCGGCACCGGCGGTGACGAGGCGGCGATTTTTGCCGGGGATCTGTTCAAGATGTATTCCCGCTATGCCGAGTCCCAGGGTTGGCGCGTCACCATCGTCAGCGAGCGGCGGGGTGAGCATGGGGGCTACAAGGAACTGATCAGCCAGGTGGAAGGCCACAATGTCTATGGCCGCCTGAAGTTTGAGTCAGGGGTGCATCGGGTGCAGCGGGTGCCGGAAACCGAGGCCCAGGGCAGGGTCCATACCTCCACCTGCACGGTGGCGGTGATGGCGGAAGTGGAAGAACTGGCTGCCATCGAAATCAACAAGGCCGACTTGCGTGTCGACACCTTCCGCGCCAGCGGCGCCGGTGGTCAGCATGTCAACAAGACCGACTCCGCCATCCGCC
>JBJHAY010000266.1:0-5113 GCA_050485205.1 Gammaproteobacteria bacterium | reverse complement strand
ACCATGTTGCCGGCATAGGGACCAGGGGGGGAACTGGCCATCCAGGCCAGAATGCTCGGGTCGGTGTGGTCGGCGGGGTTGCCGGGCCAGTTTTCCGAGGTGGACAGGAATGTGATGATGCCGGTATTGGCGCCATTGCCCAATTCTCCGTATTGGGCATTGGTGGGAGAGCGGCCGAAACCGGGGCGGTCTACCCAGTAGACATCGAAGCCGGCGGCCAGGAAGTAGTCGCGCCAGCCGTCACGGCCATCAGGAGTGCTGAACCAGTCGGTGGACTGCCCACCACCGCCATGCACCAGCACCAGGGGGTAGGACTGGCGCTGCTCGCCGCCGGCCAATTGGTAACCAACATACATCTGGTTCCTGATCTGCACCGCGCCGTTTTCAGCCGGCTCGGAGACTTGCATGCCGACGTAGAAGTGGCCCTGTCCACGCAGCATCAGGGGGCCAGCTTCGCCTTCGGCATGGGATAGGGGAATGGCAAGCAGCAAGCACAGGGCAAGCCCGGATGTTACACCAGTCGACCAGGGCCTGGGCTGGAACCGTTTCGCGACATAATACTGGTGAAATATCCGGGCTAGCCAGAATCTGAGCATGTGACAGCGTCCTTCGATTTGTTTTTATTATTGTCAGATAATTATTGATCAAGTGAGCCGATGGTAGGCCAGCCAAGATCATTTCTTGCAGGCGCCGACCAGATCGATTTGATCCGGGCCAATGCCATGCCGTACAAGGCATAGGGGATATATGGCTGTGTGCGTACCTCGCTCGATTGCATGCCAGTGTACTGTAATTTCCTGGGTGGGGGTAGAACCTGCTTGTTCCTGTTCAGTGCTGGTATGAAAATGATATGGAGGATTTTTTGAGGTTACCTGTCATTGCTGGGATAAGCCTGAAAAGGGCAATGAAATACAGAGTGCTTCAAGGGGGAGTGATGGATTCTGAGTTTTCGGATCATGATGCCGATGAGAAGGCTTCGCGGCAGGGGTGGCTGGATAGCTTTCTAGCCAGCAGGCCAATATTGTGCAGAGTGCTGAGCCGCCTGGTCAGGCCGGATGAAATAGAGGATATCGTTCAGGAAACCTTTGTCCTGTCCTATGCCGCGGCGCGCAAGCAAAAAATATTCAATCCCAAGGCATTCATGATGAGAACGGCGAGAAACATCGCGCTCAACGCGCTGGCCAGATCGGACCGGAAACTCAATTCATCCTATGAGGATCTGGAGGAATGCGACATCTTGGGGCAGTCCGAGAGTGTGGAGAACGCCTGTCAGTCCGAGGAAAAATTTCTGATATTTTGCCGGGCGGTGTCAGAGCTGCCGGTCAATTGCAGGCGTGTTTTCATTCTCAAGAAGGTTTATGGCTTGAGCCAGAGGGAAATCGCCGATTATCTCAAGATCAGCCCCAGTACCGTTGAGAAACACGTGGCCAAGGGAATGTTCGCAACACTGCAGTACATGATGAAGCATGGCTATGAGCTTGGAAAGGTCGGCATCGATTTCCAGGAAGGCTCGATTTCTGAAGAGGTGAAAGCCTGTGAGTAATATCATTCCTTTTTGTCAGCGCAAGGCGCCGTCCGAAGATGTTCGGCAGCAGTCCTGCGCATGGCTGGCCCGTCTCGATGCCGGCATGTCCGATGATGACATGGAGGCTCTCAAGCAGTGGTTGCGGGAGGACCAGGAGCATGTGAGGGTATTTTTTGCGGCGGCCGCGCTCTGGGATCAGATTTCGGTGCTGTCGGAGCTGTCGGACATGTTTCCGCTTGGGCAGTACAGCAAACCCCAAACTGCCGGTAATGGGCGTCGCGTCAAGGCAGCCATTGCCGCCATGATCCTGGTGGCGGTGTGTACGCTACTGTGGCAGCAATCCTGGCTGCCTGGATCAGAAGCTGGCAACGAAGTTGCCAATGTTATCGCCGAGATCCATGAAACCCAGGTGGGGCAGCAAGCCAATATCCGCCTTGAGGATGGCTCGGAAGTCATCCTCAATACCAACACCAGAATCAGAGTCGTCTACTCAGAGCAGGCGAGAAATATTTTCCTTGGTCGCGGGGAAGCTTATTTCACTGTTGCCCATGATCCCGCAAAACCCTTTCGTGTCTATGCCGGCAACCGGATGGTGGAGGCCACTGGTACTGCATTCACGGTACAGCGCCGGGATGGAGATGGCCTGGAAGTGCTGGTGACAGAGGGTAGCGTCAGTTTGAGTCGGGTAGAGATTGATGCGGTTGCCGTGACAAGCGATGAGTTTGAAGTGATGCCGGCACAGGAGTTACCGGTAATACCGCTATTGTCACTGGCGGCTGGGGAGGGAGTAGCTTCGGTGCCGGAAGCCTTGGATGAATTGGAAAGAAAAAGAATTCAACTGGATGAACTGGAAGTCAGGTTGTCCTGGCGCCATGGCATGCTTCTGTTCAAGGGCGAATCTCTCGAAGAGGTACTGCGGGAAGTGAGCCGCTATACCACCATTCGGCTGGAGGCGGACGACGCCATCAAGGAAGTAAAAGTCGAGGGTTATTTCCGAGCTGGCGATATCAATGGGCTTCTGTTTGCCATGCGGGAAAATTTTCAGATACAGGCGGTGGAGATTGGGCAGGATCATATTTTCTTGAATCAATTATAAAGGTCGGGGTGATAGAGGATTTCAATTTCAGACCTGTCATCACTGGGGAATGGTGGTTTCGATAGGAGTGTGATCCACTCCCTTCAGCAGCGCCTTTACCGGATACTGATGGTGATCGTTATGTTGTTAACGGTTGCCCAGGGTTCTTACGGCCGAGATATTGAAGTTGACTTCGACATCGAGGAGCAGCCGGTAGATGCCGCATTGCTGAAGTTCGCGCAACAGGCGCGGATGCCGGTACTGTTTCCCAGTGGTGTTTTTTCCAATGTCAGGGCCAATCCTGTGGTTGGCAGATATTCACTGGAACAGGCATTGGCAGTCCTGCTTGAGGGCACGGGGATCGAGGCCTCCATTGAGGGAGAGGTCGGACAGTTGGTCGTCAGGACAGCTGATCCGGCGCAAAAGCCAAACACTCAAGAGGACAATATGATGGCTTCAGTACAACCAAGGGGAGCACGTAGATTGCTGGCGTCGGCAATCTCGGCAATATTCGCGGGCGCTGCCGCCGGCAGTGTCAGCGCACAGGCACCACAGAGCAATACCGGGCCACAGGTGGAGGAAATTTCCGTCACCGGTTCCCGTATCCGCGTCACTTCCGGCATGAGCACGCCAACGCCGGTGACGGCATTGACAATAGATGAGTTACAGTCCTTCGAACCTGCCTCCACGGTATCCGAGCAATTGGACGCCCTGCCGCAATTCTTTCAAACCCAAACCGCGCAGCGAGGCGGCCAAACCCTGTTCGGCGACGCTTCTGGCAGCTACTTGAACCTGCGAGGCATGGGCAAGCAGCGCACACTGGTGTTGTTCGATGGCTCCAGGGTGGTACCTGCCGACCGTGCCAGCGCCGTCAACGTCGACAACTTTCCATCGGCTCTGATCCGTTCCGTGGATGTGGTGACAGGTGGTGCCTCCGCGGCCTATGGCGCGGATGCCCTGGCAGGTGTGGTCAACTTCGTACTGGACCGGGAGTTCGAGGGTCTCAAGATCAACACAGGCACAGGTGTCACAGAATATGGTGATGGCGCCAACTGGAACTTCTCGATTGCCGGCGGCAAGAAATTTGGTGACCGTCTCAATGTGATCGGTTCCATCGATGCCCGCAAAATCAATGAAATCTATCGCCAGCCCCATGACCTGCGCAATTTCCAGAGCTGGGGTTTCGTCACCAATCCCGCCTGGGCACCTGGTGCTCCGGCGGGGGTGCCTAGACAGATTACCTTGCCCAACGTCCACTCAACAGTCTACACCCCGGCAGGCCTGATCGATCAGCCAGGATTTTCCCTGAACCGTCATACTTTCACCGGCGATGGGCAGGGCGTCAGACCCTTCATTCGCTCCGAGATATCCAATCTTGGTGGGCCTGGTGCCACCAACACCCAGTCCGGAGGACTGGAGGGCGATGTGGCCGCCCGTGCTTTCGATGGCGGCCCTTCGGGTAATGCCGTGGATCAGTTCTCCAGCTTTGCCGCGGTCAAATATGATTTCACTGACTCCTTCAGCATGTTCGGACAGGTCATGAGTGGCCGCACGGTGTCGGAATCCACCGGCCGTCGCGGCAACCCTCACTTGCAGACCAATACCTGGGCCGGCACCGTCTATGTGGACAATGCCTTCCTGCCAGAAAATGTCAGACAGGCAATGATCAATGAAGGGCTTACTTCCTTCCGCTTCCACAAGCTTGGGCAGCTCCGCGGACCTGGTATCAGCAACTACTATGATGACCGTCGCAATGAAGACATCAGCCAGATGTTGTCGGGCACGGTTGGATTCGACCTGGCATTTGCCAATGGTTGGGACTTGCGGGGCAGTTATCAGCGTGGTACTTCCAAGGTCACCACCGCGGCCTATAACATTCAGCGTACCGATCGTTTCTTCCTGGCCATGGATGCGGTAAGGCATCCAGAGACGGGCGCCATCGTCTGTAATGTCAGCGTCCGCAATCCCAGCAGGGCTGAATTGGCCGCTGCCATGGAAGGGGTGCCGGTTTCCACAACCACGCCACCTCTTACCACCTTTGTGGATTCGCCCGTGGGTCCAGGTTCCATCGAGAATTGCGTGCCCTTGAACGTCTTTGGTCATGGCCATGCATCTCAGGAGGCCATCGACTATCTGGTGGATGACAAGCATGCCAGGCGCCGGTTGGGCCAACACTTTGCCGAGTTGCTGCTGACGGGGGAGTTGTTCGACGGCTTCGGCGCGGGCCCCGTATCCTTTGCCAGCGGTCTGACTTACAGGAAGGAGAATTTCTACCAGTTTGCCTTCGAAGCGGGTCAGGACTTCCCCTTTGAGCGGGGCATGGTAAACGTGCCCGCGCTCGGTATTCGCGGCATTCCCAATGGTTTTGCCGGCGGTGGAGCGCTGGAATTGAACCAGTTCAGTGGCACGGGACAGGCCACTGGTGGTTTCGATGTCTGGGAGGTGTTCGGTGAGTTGAATGTACCCATCTGGGAATCAGCCTCGGGCGCGCGGCCACCTGCGTAGCGGTGGAG
>JBJHAY010000265.1:0-5121 GCA_050485205.1 Gammaproteobacteria bacterium | reverse complement strand
CGGTATTGAGCATGGTCATGATGCGCTGCCCCAGCTTGGCATAAAAAGCCGCGCTGCTGAGGGCGCGCTGGCCACTGCCTGCCTGGGTATCACGTTCAGGATCGGCATCATGCAGGAATACCAGGTCCAGATCCGAGCCGTAGTTGAGTTCGATACCGCCCAGCTTGCCATAACCAATGATGACGAAGTCCGCCTCTCCACTCTCTCCCCTGCTGTTGACGGGATAGCCATGCAGGAACACCATGTACTCCCAGGCCAATTGCAGCACTTGTTCCAGCACCGCCTCGGCGATGAAGCTCAGGTAATCGCTGACCTTCATCAAGGGCATGGTCTGGGCAATATCGGCAGCGGCCACCTTGAGCACATGGGCCTGCTTGAAGTAACGCAGGCATTCCATTTGTTGATCGAAGTCCTGTTGCGGAATTCGCAATAACTGCTGCCGCAGATCCGCCATCAATTCCTCCCGGCCCGGCGGCACGGACAGCGGCTTCAGCAGCTCATCCAACAGCACTGGATATTTCGACAGATGCTCGATGATCCAGGGACTGGCGCTGCCAAGATCGATCAACTGACGAAAGGCCAGGGCATTTTCCAGCAACAACACCAGGTAGGCGGTGCGCCGCGTTACCGCCTGGGCAAAACTGAACACCCGACTGAATCCGAGATCCGGGTCTCCACCCTGTCCCGCCAATTCCAGCAACGCGGCCATGAAACGTTCCAGCCGGTCGCGTCCGGTTTTTTCCAGGGAAAGAAATTGCCGACTGGCACGGTAGGCATGGATGCTGTCCACCACGGCCCGCGGATTTTTAAATCCACGTTCCATCAGCGCCGCGCATGCTTCTTCCCCATCAACCCGCTCCAGCCAGATACCAAGCAGAAGGGTGTCATTGCCTGGACGTTCCGCCTCGGCGTCCTCGTCCTCGCGGATCACTTCCTGAAAATGCTGCGTCACTCGCTGCCGGCAGCTTGTCAGCTCCACCATCAGTGCCTGCCAGTTATCCATGCCCATGGCCAGGGCCACCTTGGCGCGACTTTCATCAGTGGCCGGCAGCTGCTGGGTCTGGCGATCATCCAAAGCCTGCAACTTGTGCTCCAGATTGCGAAGGAATACATAGCATTGCCGCAATTCGGCACTGTCTTCAGCGTGCAGGTAGGCCTCTCTGCCGAGAGCATCCAGGGCGTCCAGCAGGGAAGGCTTTTGCAACTCCCGGCGGCGTCCGCCATGGATGAGCTGCATCACCTGCACAATGAATTCCACCTCGCGAATGCCGCCCGGTCCCAGCTTGATATTGTCTTCCATGCCCTTGCGGCGCACCTGCTGATTGATCAGGCGTTTCATGTCACGCAAGGCTTCGATGGTGGCAAAATCCAGATAGCGGCGATAGACGAAGGGACGCAAGGACTCCAGCAAGCGGGCACCGGCCTCCAGGTCTCCCGCCACCGGTCGCACCTTGATCATGGCAAAGCGCTCCCAGTCCCGGCCCTGGCTTTGGTAATACTCCTCCAGGGCATCGAAGCTCATGGCAAGCGCACCGGCTCCACCATATGGCCTCAGCCGCATGTCCACCCGGAATACGAAGCCATCTTCGGTCACCGTATCCAGCACATCGATCAGGCGTTGGCCGAGACGGACAAAGTAGGCCTGATTGGTGCACAAGCGGACCTTGGTCGGACTCTCCACATCCTCCACGGCAACAGTTTCACCCGCCGAGGGAAAGGCAAAAATAAGGTCTATGTCGGACGACAGATTCAGTTCACAGGCGCCATACTTGCCCATGCCCAACACCACCAGCTGTTGCTGCCTGCCCTCCGCATCCACTGGCCTGCCCCATTCCTGATGACACCAGGGAGTCAATACTTCCAAGGCAAACTGCAGGCAGACATCAGCGAGATTGGAAAGGTCGTGGCAGGTTTCGGCAAGGGCCGCCAAGCCGCCGATATCGCGCCAGATGATGCGCAGCATTTCGCGCTGACGGAAATCCCGCAGCAGACGCTTGAGTGCCAATTCGCCCTGGCGCCAGGAATCACTCATATTCAGCTCGCGCCACTGACCCTCAAGCCGCAGCGATACGGGAGCCCAACTGTCGCGAGGCTTTTCCAGTTCGTCAGTTTCGAGCAAGGAAAGCAGCAACTCCGGCTTGCGCTGGCAGACGCCTCCCACATATTCACTGACCGCCAACAATCGGTCCATTACTTCACGGCGCGCTTGTTGCTCCAGCAGCAAGGGGCCCAAGGCTTGCTTGATATCTGGCCGCGCCAGGATCTTTTCCCAAAATAACTCAGCCTGACGTTTCAGGGACGCCGGAATTGTGGGCAAAACATTCATACACTCTCGGGACTGACGCGCAGTACTTCATTGATGGTGGTGACGCCAGCGGCAACCTTGCGGGCACCACTCATGCGCAGGCTCAACATGCCTTCCTTGTAAGCCTGGCGGCGCAGACGGGGCAGGTCTGATTTTTCTTCCGCGAAGGCTTGCAGCGTCTCTGTCAGCGGCATCACTTCATAGATGCCTTCCCGTCCCTTGTAGCCAGTATCACGGCATTCCAGGCAGCCCACGGGTTCGTATACCTGCTTTGGCGGGGCCTCGGTCCAGGGCCGCACCAGCGTTTCCCAGATTCCCTGATCCGTGTCCTGACTGCGCTTGCAGTGCGGACACAGCACTCTGACCAGGCGCTGCGCCATGACACCGATCACAGTGGCCTTGATCAAGTAGGAAGGCACGCCGATTTCGAGCAGCCTGGTAATGGCGGAAGGGGCGTCATTGGTGTGCAGGGTGGAGAAAACCAGGTGGCCAGTCAGCGCCGACTGGATTGCCATTTCCGCGGTATCAAGATCGCGGATCTCGCCGATCATGATGATGTCTGGGTCCTGCCGCAGCAGGGCGCGCACACCAGAGGCAAAAGTCAGATCGATATTTTCCTGCACCTGCATTTGATTGAAGCTGGCTTCCACCATCTCAATAGGATCTTCAATGGTGCAGACATTCACTTCCTTGGTGGCCAGCGTCTTCAGCGTGGAATACAGCGTGGTGGTCTTGCCGCTGCCGGTGGGGCCCGTGATCAGCACGATGCCATGTTTCTGCCGGATCATGCTTTCCCAGCGCGCCAGATCCTCGTTGCCCAGGCCTAACTGCGTGAAACTTTTCAGCAGCACATCGGGATCGAAAATGCGCATCACCAACTTCTCACCGAAGGCTGTCGGCAGCGTGGACAGACGCAGTTCCACCTCTCCGCCCTCGGGACTCTTGGTCTTGAGCCGGCCGTCCTGGGGCTTGCGCTTCTCTGCCACATTCATGCGGCCGAGGATTTTCAGGCGGCTGGTGACCGCGTTCATCACCTGCATGGGCAACTGGTAGACGGTGTACAACAAGCCATCGATGCGAAAGCGGACATTGCCCACTTCCCGCCGTGGCTCTATATGAATATCACTGGCGCGCTGCTCGAAGGCGTATTGCAGCAGCCAGTCAACGATGTTGATGATGTGCTGGTCATTGGCTTCGGGATCCTTGAGCTTGCCCAATTCCAGCATTTGTTCCAGATTGCCGAGGCCGGAGCTCCTGCCCACGCCACTGCTGTTGGCGAGGTTGATGGAAGTAGAGAGACGATAGAGTTCATTGGTCAGCTTGCGCAGTTCCGTGGGGTTGGCCACCACCCTGCGAAGCGGTCGCCTCAGCACATGTTCGAGATCCGCCTCCCAGGAAGTGACAAAGGGCTCGGCACTGGCAATGGTGACATGAAACGGCGTCACTTCCACCGCGAGGATGCCATGACGCTGGGTAAAGGCATGGGACATGACCTGGGTGACGCTGGCGGCATCGATGCCAAGAGGATCTATCCGGTAGTAAGGTTGCCTGGCATGATCGGCCAGAAAGCGGGTCAGGCTGTCGAGGTCCAGTTTTTTGTGGGGGCGTGATCTGTCATCCAGTTGCTGGGCGGCAAGATATTCCAGCACATGCCATTGCTGTTGTTCGCGACTCCTGCGCAGGGACAATATCTGTTCCATCTGTGCCTGGTCGATGCGCCCGGCATCATGCAGCGCCTGCACGAAACTTCTCAGCTCCAGTGGCTTGTCTGCCGCCCTTGCCTTGGTGGCGCTACTCATCAATTATTCCACTCTGTCACCCGCATCGGGGCAGTGTATACGCGCGACAGGCAGGGAGCAACCCGGCCAGTCACGACCAGGTTACCCCAAGTGCAATGCCAAGGCACGGGCATTGCCGCGATCTTCCTGTTGCGGCTGATACAGCAGCAGACTTGATGAAATTGCCGCCAATCAGGCAGGGCTCAGCTGCCCTGACAACCGGCGCACTGTGGTCTGCAACCTCGGCATCTCGCTCAATTCCTGCTTCAGCTTGCCAATGGTGGTGGAAACCGTGCCATAGCGCTTGAGCCCGAATTTTTCCGCGATGGCCTGCAGGGTGACACCGGAAATTTCCTGACACAGGTACATGGCCACCCAGCGCGGCAGGTTCTTGGAGCCCGGGCCTCTGGCGGCGTTGTAGATGCTGTCCTCGGAAACCTGGTAGTGATCGGCCACGGTCTTGACCACTTGCTTGATGTTGGGGCGCTTGCGGGCCAGGGCCCCCTTGGAAACGCCACGGGCGATTTCCGGATTGGCCTTGGCCTTGGCTTTTTGCCTGAATTTGTCGTCACCCAGCACCGACAGCAAGTTTTTCTTGCCATAAAAATGCTGTAACTCCGCATCCACGCCGGCATCCATGAAAGTGCTGTAGCGGCTGGCCAGGCGATTGCCTTCGCCCAACTGCGCCAGGACTTCAGTCTTGTTCAGCCACACAAGCGACTTGCCGTTACCCTTGGCGTAGTGCTGGTAACTGGACCAGGCATAGGTCTTGAAATCCTGTCTCAGTGTTGTCGGCAGACTGTGAACATAACGGGAAAGCGGCAGAAGGTATTTTTCCGGCTGCACCAGCACCGCCTTGTAACGGGCCCTGAACACGGAACCAACCGATTTTTTCATGCGCTGATAGTGTTGGGTGTAGAGCCCGTCCACCTGGCGCATGAAGCGGCTGAGATTGCCTTCAGGAGTCTTCACCAACAGGTGGTATTCGGATTTCAGCAGACACCACGCCATCACTTCAACATTGAAGCGGGAGCAGGC
>JBJHAY010000264.1:0-5126 GCA_050485205.1 Gammaproteobacteria bacterium | reverse complement strand
ACCCTAGCAGCCTGCGAAATTGTCCCATTTGGTTCTGCCCAGCAGATGCCCATGGGCATGTCCGACTGCAACCGACTGCAATCAGTGCCAAGACCGGAGAACACCAATAAACACAAAAGGAAACAACAGGCTGCCTGACGGACATGGCCAGTCATTGCAGTTCAATCATCTGTTTCGTGGCGTCAGCGAGGCGTGTGTGGTTTTGGACCCGCAAACCTACGTCATCGTTGAAGCCAGTGATGCATTTCTGCGTCAGACCATGCGCCAGCGTGCGGATATCGTCGGCAGGGTGATGTTCGAGGCTTTCCCGGATGATGATTGTGACCCCGACGCAGATGGCACCCGCAATCTTGTGGCTTCCCTGGAACGGGCCAAGGCCACTGGCTCCCAGGACATCATGGCGTTGCAGTTCCACCCCATCCTCTGTCCCGCCAGCGGCAAACTCGAAGAGCGTTATTGGAGCGCGGTCAACTATCCGATTTTCGACGAGCAAGGAACGCTGCTTTATCTGGTTCATCGCACCGAGGATGTCACTGCTTTCATCATGACCCAGCGCGAGTTGGTGGACAAGACTCAAGGTCTTGCCTATCACAAGTCTCAACTGGCGCGCAAGGAAGCCGAAGTGGTTGCCCATTCTCATCGGCTCAAATTATTGAATGATGAATTGGAAACAAGTCGGGCACATTTCCACGCAATTTTCCGCGACGCTCCCGTTGGTATTGCACTGACTGATCTGCAGGGGCGATTTACCGAAGCCAATGAAGCCTATTGTCAGTTGCTTGGCTACAGTCTGGAAGAATTGCGCGAGTTGGATGTACTTGTCATCACAGAGGCGGAGGACAGACAAAGCAACATGGAGCAGATCACCCTGCTCAAAGAGGGCAAGATCAAGCGTTTTGTATTGGAAAAGCGCTACCTCAGCAAAACTGGCAAGGCCATATGGTGTCGGGTCACCGGCTCGCCGATGCGTGGCGCCGGGGGCAATGTCGTCGGCCTGATCGGGGTGGCCGAGGATATTTCGCGTCAGAAACTTACCGAGTCGAAGTTGCGGCAGACGGAGGCACTTGCCAGTCTGGGCCGGCGCATCGCCAGGGTAGGGGGGTGGGTTGTCACTACCCATCCGACAAGAGAAGTGAAGTGGTCCGAGGAAATATTCGACATCCTCGAGTGCCAGGGAGAATCGGTACCTCCCTTGCCAGAGGTTTTGGCCTTGATGGACCCAGAGCAGGGTGGCAAGGATTTTGCCTTGGCCATGGAGCGATGCTGGAACCATGGCGAACCCTTTGAGATTGAAGTCAAGATGAAATCTTTTACGGGGCGGGAGCTCTGGATTCGTCAAGCGGCTCACCCAGAACTGGATCAGAACGGCAAAGTCATCAATGTTGTCGGCGCCTTTCAGGACATCACCAGACAGAAGCAAGAGGAAGTCAGTCGTCAGGAACTGGCCGATCGTCTTGGAACCGTGCTGGAGAACATGCGTGATGCCTTCATTCTATTGGATGAAGAGTGGCGTTATGTTTACATGAACCGTGAGTGTGAACGGATTTTTGGTATTGATAGAAAAGAGGTGATTGGCAGAGTCTGCACTGAGGTCTATCCCTCACTCACCAGCACGCCTCTCTACCAGGCTATGCGAGAGGCTAGCAGTGAAAATAAATCTGTTCATGTGGAATATTTTTCCGACTGGTTCCAGCATTGGATAGAAGCCAATACCTACCCAACCCCATCTGGTCTGGTGGTTAATTTCCGCACCACCACGGACAAGCATGATCTTGAGGAGCAATTGCGCCAGTCCCAACGCATGGACTCTCTTGGACAGTTGACGGGGGGCGTGGCTCACGACTTCAATAACTTGCTTACAGTCATTCAAGGTAACGCCGAACTGCTGCAGGAACAATTGCTGTGGGAACCGGCGTTGTTGAACCTGGCGGAAATGATCAGCAAGGCCGCGCAGCGAGGCGCCGACTTGACTCAGCGCTTGCTGGCCTTCGCCAGGCGGCAGGCCTTGGAACCTACCGTGGTGGATATCAACCAGATGGTGATCAACCTGCATGGCTTGTTGCAGCGCACACTGGGAGAGCACATTCAGATCAGCTTGGTGTTGGCGCCTGATTTATGGTTGGCCATGATCGATAGCAATCAACTGGAGTCCTCCTTGCTGAACCTGGGTATCAATGCCAGGGACGCCATGCCTGAAGGCGGAAAACTCACCATAGAGACCGGCAATCTGGAAGTGGACGCAGATAACGCGGCTCCTCTGGATCAATTGAAGCCGGGCAGATATGTAATGTTGACCGTCTCTGATACCGGTTCAGGCATACCCGGCGCGATACTGGACAAGGTGGTGGAGCCATTTTTTACCACGAAACCAAAAGGCAAGGGCACAGGCCTGGGCTTGAGCATGGTCTTTGGTTTTGCCAAGCAGTCCGGGGGACATCTCAGTATTTACTCGGAAACCGGGGAGGGCACGACGATCAAGATGTACCTGCCAGCGGCTACTGCCCTGGAACAGGAAAACATGGCGCCCCCTTCCGGTGAGCGCCACTTGCAACGCGGCGGCGAAACCATTCTATTGGTAGAGGATGACCCCCTTGTGCGTCGTTATGCCCAGGACCAATTGATTTCTCTTGGTTATCAGGTGCTGGTGGCGGAAAATGGCATGCAGGCCTGGAACCTGTTGCAACAGGTTGAGGCAGTGGATCTATTGTTTACCGATGTGATCATGCCGGGTGGCATGGGCGGCAGGGAACTGGCTGAGAAAGCGCAGAATTTACGGCCCGGCTTGCAGGTGCTTTACACATCTGGCTATACCGAAAACGCCATCGTCCATAATGGCCGCCTGGAGCCAGGAGTCCATCTGCTGAGCAAGCCGTATCAGCGGGCAATGCTCGCAAGAAAAGTCAGAGAGGCGCTTGATAACCAGCGCTTCACCAAGGGAGACAAAGCTTGATGCCCAAAAGACTGCTGATTTTGGATGATGAGCTTCTGACGGCGCAGACCATCAAGAACATTGCAGAATTCGCCAACTTTGAAGTTCGACTGACCACTTCCCATGAAAATTTTTTCAATATTCTGGGCGAGTGGAAGCCGAACTTCATTGCTCTCGACCTGATCATGCCTGGTATGGACGGCGTGCAAGTCATGGCTGAACTGGCGAGGTTGGGCTGTGATTGCCGCATCATCATTTCCAGCGGCGTCGGTAATAGAGTCTTGGATGCTGCACGGCGCTCTGCTCACGAACATGGACTCAATATTGCCGGAGTATTACCGAAACCCTTCACTCCCGCCAGTTTGCGTGCGTTGCTGGCTGACACCGAGGGCACTCATGGTAATGGCCGGACCAACATTCAAACTCAGATAGGCGGCGACGATCGTACCCCCAACCTGAATGTGAGAGACCTGGAAGAGGGGCTTGCCGCCCAACAATTCAGGGTGGCCTATCAACCCAAGGTGGTTTGCCAGACCGGCAGTCTGGCGGGCTTCGAGGCATTGGCACGTTGGCAACATCCCCGCCTGGGCATGGTCCCGCCCGATTTATTCATCCCCCTGGCGGAACAGCATGATCTCATTGATGAATTGACGCGGCAGATATTTGCGCGGGCCTTGCGCTGGTTTTCCGCGTTCTGTGCCACAGCTGTGGATGCCACACCAGGGTTGCGCCTGGATTTGTCGCGTCTTACCCTGTCCATCAACATTTCCGCCAAGTCACTGCAAAGCAATGAGTTGTTCGATGAGCTTACCGAACTTTGCGGTGTTCATGGTATTCCTCCTCAACGCTTGATTTTTGAACTGACAGAAACCAGTGCCATGGAAGATCCCGTGGGGTCCCTGGATTTATTGACCCGTCTCAGAATGCGTGGTTACCGGCTGTCCATCGATGATTTCGGCAGTGGCTATTCCTCCATGCTGCAATTGGTGCGCTTGCCGTTTTCCGAAGCCAAGGTAGACAAGTCATTCGTCATAACCGCCCTCGATTCCGAAGAGTCGCGCGCCGTGATTCGCTCCATCGTCGACCTGAGTCACTCGCTTGGCTTGGAAGCCTCGGGGGAAGGCATTGAAAATGAGGCCACCATGGCTTACCTGCGGCAAGTGGGCTGTGATCTGGCCCAGGGTTACTACATTGCGCCTCCCATGACTGGCGAGGAGACATTGGATTGGTTGGTCCGGCGCGAGCCAGCCAGGGAAAAACAGCGTTTGGCCGCCTTATATGCCTTGAGGATTCTGGACACTCCCGAGGAAGAAAGTTTTGATCGCCTCACAGCCCTGGCGCGCAGGCTGCTGAAAGTGCCGATTGCCCTGGTCACCTTGGTGGATGAAAACCGGCAATGGTTCAAGTCGCATGCCGGCACTGTTTTGCGGGAGACGCCACGAGATGTTTCCTTCTGCAACCACGCCATTCTTGGCGGTGAAGAACTGGTGGTTGAGGATGCCTTGCAGGATGGGCGCTTTGCGGCCAATCCCTTGGTGCTGGGCGAGCCCTTCATTCGTTTCTATGCGGGAGTTCCCCTGCATGCGCCGGATTACAGCAAGGTTGGTACCCTGTGTGTAATCGATCGGGTGCCACGGAAAATCACCAGTGATCAGCTGGGTACCCTCAAATCCCTTGCGCGCATCGCCGAAAAGGAACTCTGTGCCAGTCAATCCCATGACATAGATGAACTGACCCAATTGCTCAATCAACGCGGCTTTGAATCACGGGCGTTCGATGTGCTGCACATGAGCCAGCACTACGGCATTCATTCCACCTTGCTGTTTGTCGAGCTTGATTTGCGCAGGGTCGAGGAAATTGCCGCAGACCCCACTCACCAGCATGACTTGTCAGATCCCATGACCAGTGAAATTGCTACCAAGGAAGCCAGTCGCAAGGTGAAGGCATGCAGCGGGGTGCTGCGTGACACATTTCGCGGTTCAGACTTCATCGCTCGCTTTGGCTATGACAAGTTCACTGTGCTCATGCTGGGGGCGAGTGAGGCTGAGGCTGAACAATCCATCCGGCGTTTGTTCAATAATATTGCCGGTTACAACATCTTGATGGCAGAACCCGAGAACCGGCTCAAGATCATCGTCGGCAGTGCCACTTCGACACCGGATAAAAAAGAAGATTTGCAATTGATGCTGGCCGTGGC
>JBJHAY010000263.1:0-5167 GCA_050485205.1 Gammaproteobacteria bacterium | reverse complement strand
GTATAGGACAGCTTCACTTCCTTGACGATGCCGGTCACCCCCTGCACGGTGATGGTATCCCCCACCACGAAGGGCCTGGCCAGTATGATGCTGACCCCGGCCCCGTAGTTGGAAAGCGTTCCCTGCAGCGCCAGTCCGGCACCCAGGGAAAGAGCACCTACCGTGGCGACGAAGGGGGTGATGCTGATGCCCAGCTTGCCGAGGGCGATGATGCCCACCATGGCAAGAATCAAAATGCGCACGCCACTGGCGGTGAAACGGCTCAACGTGGGGTCGATGCGCTTGCGGGTCATCAAATCAAGCAGCCAGCCGGACACCTTGCGCGCCACAACCAGGCCGAGAACGAAGACGATGATGGCGCCGATCAACTGGAAACTGTAGTTCACCAGGAAATTCGCCACCAGTTGATAAATCTCTGTAAGCAACTGTAGATTTTCTTCCACTTGATCTTCTCCGATTGACCCGGCAAGTCCGGATA
The DNA here is from genome assembly GCA_050485205.1 of Gammaproteobacteria bacterium. Classification (GTDB taxonomy): domain Bacteria; phylum Pseudomonadota; class Gammaproteobacteria; order Pseudomonadales; family Pseudohongiellaceae; genus JAVVEZ01. Next base: position 4,689 of record JBJHAY010000263.1, on the reverse strand, counting down.
TTGCCTCAAGCCTCAGGCAAGGTACGCTTCAAGGCATAGTCTGGCCACGCTATGCCTTTCCCGGCAGCTCCTCGCGTCCATCCGCATAACGGGCAAAGCGCTCCCTGCTGCCATGGACCTGATCATGGCGTGGCCAGGGCCAGCCACCGAACTGATCGCGCTGATAGTCGGCAAAGGCCTGTTCCAGTTCGGACCTGGTATTCATCACGAAGGGGCCGTAATGGGCCACCTGTTCTGCAATCGGCTTGCCCTGCAGCAACAGCAGGCCGGCTGGTTTGGCGCCGTTCTCCAGGGTCACCTGGGTCGGACGCAGTTGCAGGCCATGCCCTGGAGCCTGGGTTCTGCCGGCAAGCCGCAGCGAATCGCCGGCAAAGAAATACAGCATGCGGTTGACATCGGCGGCGGCCGCGGGAAGGTTCCAGACCGCGCCGGGGGCCAGTTCGATGACCCAGATGGCCACGCCATTGGTAGCATCGGCAGCCCAGGATGCCGGAGGTGGCGCCAGCGGTTCCACATCCGCCAGCGCCCCCGCCACCACATCCACCTGGATGCCGCGGCCCTGGGCGTCCTGAGTGTGCAGACGAGGCATCTGCTCGTTCCAGAACATGGTGAAGTGGGGATCGGTCATCTTGTTGGCGGCCGGCAGATTGATCCATATCTGGAACAAGGTCAGGGGGTTGTCACGATCCTGTTGCAACAGCGGAAACATCTCACTGTGCTGGATGCCGCGGCCCGCCGTCATCCACTGCACGTCACCATTGCCATAACGGCCGGCAGCACCCAGGGAATCGGCATGATCCACCAGGCCCTGCTGGACGATGGTCACGGTCTCGAAGCCGCGATGGGGATGCCCAGGGAAACCGGGGATTTCCCGGCCGTGATACATGCGCCAGCCATCCCGGAGTTCAAAGTCCTGTCCCAGATGACGCCCGGCCAGCGAGGCCGCCGGCCCCATGGCGCCATTACCGGCGGGATAGGCATCCTGGTGATGGACACAGAACAGGAAGGGATCGAGGGTATGCCACTGGAATCCCAGGGAGTGGATGGCAAGGACGGGGTCTTGGTGCATTGGTCACTGTCTCGGAAAGTTGTTGTCTCGGAAAGTCTTTGTCTCGACAAGTTACGACAGCAGGGCCAGAAAGGGTACCACGGAAATGTAGACCAGGCCGGCGATCAGGGCCAGGTAGGCCACGTAGCGCAAGGGATTTTCCCTGGCGATGTCGAGAAAGGTGCGGGCACGACCCTCGCGCTTCAGCCGCAGATATTCTTCCCGCGCCTGAAGCCGCCGCCGCGCCTGGTAGTCATCCAGCAAAGCCCTGGCCTGGGTGAACTGCGCATGGTCCCGCAACCACAGTGCTGGCATCGAAATACCCCAGTTGCCGGCGCTGGTCTCGTAATAGTCGATGTCGTGCTCCTCCAGCAGGTTGTGCAGGTCCGCCAGTTCATCCTCCGGCACGCCACGCAGTTTCAGTAGTTGTATGGCCATGGTCTCGGTGAGTATCCCATAATCTTGTCTTCATAGTGGCGCGTAAGACACCTGGTGATAGGCCCTCATGTTAACTGAAAGCACTCAGATTGGCAGCTTTTCACCGACTGTGCTTTAATCATTGGCATCACAATGGACTGGAGGTCAGCCCCCATGTTTCACCGTTTTTCACCCTTTTCCACTCTGCTCTCCGGTGCCTTGATCGCACTGCTACTGGCAGCCTGCGGTCAGGACAGCGCACCCTCCCAGCCCCAATCACAGACCCCAGCCCAGGCCACGACGGCCGCTGGCATCACCCTGCTGGAGCGGGTCGGCGAGGATGATGGTGAAATCGTCATTCCCTACAGCAAGTGGCGCCTGGACAACGGCCTCACCCTGATCATCCATGAAGATCACTCCGACCCCCTGATCCACGTGGACGTCACCTATCACGTGGGCTCCGCCAGGGAAGAACCGCGCCGCTCCGGTTTCGCGCACTTCTTCGAACACATGATGTTCCAGGGCTCCGAGCACGTGGGCGACGACGAACACTTCAAGATCATCACCGAAGCCGGTGGCACCATGAACGGCACCACCAACTACGACCGCACCAACTACTTCCAGACCGTGCCCAGCAATCAGTTGGAAACCGTGCTGTGGCTGGAGTCCGACCGCATGGGTTTCCTGCTCAACGCGGTGACCCAGGAGAAATTCGAGGTACAGCGCGCCACCGTCAAGAACGAGCGCGGCCAGAACGTGGAAAACCGTCCCTATGGCCGCTTCAACGAAGTCAACTACGCTGCCCTGTATCCCCCCGAACACCCCTATTCCTGGCCGGTGATCGGCTACCCCGAGGATCTGGACGCCGCCACCCTGGACGATCTCAAGAACTTCTTCCTGCGCTGGTATGGCCCCAACAATGCCACCCTTTCCATCGGCGGCAACGTTGATGAGAGCGAGGTCATCGCCCTCACCCTCAAGTACTTCGGCGAGATTCCCGTCGGGCCCGAAGTGCTGGCCGACAGCCAGCCCGCCCCGGTGCTGGCGGCAGACCGTTATGTGTCCTACGTGGACCGCAACATCCGCTTCCCTGGCCTGCTGTTCACCTGGCCCACGGTGCCCCTCGACCACCCCGACCGCGTCGCCCTCGACGCCCTCAACGAAATCATCGGCGTTGGCCGCAAGTCCTTCATGTACAAGGAATTCGTGCTGCCCCGCAAGGCCATCGACGCCAGCGGCTTCCACAACAGCATGGAACTGGGGGGCTCCCTCACCTTCTTCGTGCTGCCCTTCCCCGGCACCTCCCTGAGTCAGTTCGAAACCGAGATGCGCGCCCTGTTCGACAGCTTCGGCCCCGACTCCGTCAGCGAGGAGGACATGACCATCTTCAAGGCACAGCAGGAAGCCGGTCTCATCAACAGCCTCGCCAGCGTGCGCGGCAAGGTGTCGCGGCTGGCCTACAACCAGACTTTCCTGGACAACCCCAACAGCATCCAGAACGAACTTGATGCCATCCGCGCCCTCACCAGGGAAGATGTGTTGCGGGTCTTCGACAGCTATGTGAAGGGCAAGCCAGCCATTGTCCAAAGCATCGTGCCAGGCAATGATCCACAGGGCCAGGCAAGGCCGGACGACTTCATCATCCCTGAGCGCCTGAGCCGCGACAGCACGGCTGAAACAGCCTTGCCACGCCGCGACATCGTCTCTGCCTTTGACCGCTCGCAGCGCCCCACGGCCGGCCCCAGCCCCTCGGTGATCATGCCCGACTTCTGGCGCGAGCAACTGGCCAACGGCATCGAAATCATTGGCACTGACAGTGGCGAAATTCCCGTGGTCAACCTGCGGCTGGTATTCGAGGGCGGACACCTGCTGAACCCACCGGAGAAATACGGCCTTGCCAGTCTCACCGCCGCCATGCTCAACGAGGACACCCTGGATCTCAGCGCCGAGCAATTTGAAATCGAGCTGCAGAAACTGGGCAGCGACATCCGCGTCAGCGCCGGACGCGAAAATCTCACCATCAGCGTACAAAGCCTGCTGCGCAACCTCGACGCCACCCTGGACCTGCTGGAACAACGCCTGTTCCGCTACAACTTCACCGGGGAAGACCTGGAGCGCCTGCGTCAACAACAGATCGAATCCATCGAAGCGGACCGGGAGCAGCCCAGCAGCATTGCCGGCAATGTCTATCAGAAACTGATCTATGGCCCTGATCATGCCTTCTCGGTTTCCACCTCTGGCGAAGTGGAAACCCTGAGCGCCCTCAGCCTGGAGGACCTGGAAGCCTTTGCGCGCCAGGCGCTGGTGTCACAAGCCCTGAAAGTGACGGTGGTGGGCGATATCGAGCGCGAGGAAATACTGCCGCGCCTGAACTTCCTGCAGAACCTGCCCAATGAAGGGGTGACCCTGCCCGAACAACCCTCGTCTCCCCCCGTCGAGCAAACCACCCTGTACCTGGTGGACAAACCCGGTTCTGCCCAGTCGGAAATCCGCATCGGCTACATGACCGATCTCACCTATGACCCCACCGGGGAATACTTCCAGCGCTCCCTGATGAACTACGTGCTGGGCGGCGCCTTCAACAGCCGTATCAACATGAACCTGCGCGAGGACAAGGGCTATACCTACGGCGCCCGCAGCGGCTTCTCCGGCAGCAAGCACCCTGGCCCCTTCACCGCCTCCGCCAGCGTCCGCACCGACACCACCGCCGCCTCCATCGTCGAGTTCATGAACGAAATCACCGGCTACCGCGACCAGGGCATCACCCCCGAGGAACTGCGCTTCACCCAGGATGCCATTGGCCAGAGCGAGGCCCTGGACTATGAAACACCGGGACAGAAGGCACGCTTACTGGAACAGATAATCTCTTATGACCTGGACAGCAGCTTCGTGCGGGAGCAACAGCGGATTCTCAATGACATGAGTGTCGAGCAGATCAATGCCCTGGCGCGGCGTCATTTGCCGGTGGAAGAGATGATCATTCTGGTGGTGGGCGACAAGTCCCTGGTGGGCGAGTCCCTGGAAGCCCTGGGCTATCCGATTGTTGAACTCGACACCAACGCCCTCCCCCTGTAGGAACGAGCCCTGCTCGCGACTGGTGGTTCTTGCTGGCTTCAGTGGCTTATTCTGTGATGCAAGTCTGGTGGTTTGGCCGGGCATCGGGGAGCTGCTGCAAAAAACGCCGTGAACCCATCCATGGGGGCTCCGGCTGCGACATCCTGTCG
>JBJHAY010000262.1:0-5173 GCA_050485205.1 Gammaproteobacteria bacterium | reverse complement strand
ATGATAGCCCCATGGCTGGCTTGGGATGCCGAGGCTGGAGTTCATCTATTGGAATTGAGTGAGCATGGATAAAAAATTACTGAGTATATTGGTCTGCCCCCGCTGCAAGGGCGAGCTGAGCTATCAACGCGAGCAGGCGGAGCTGATCTGTTATGCTGACCGCCTTGCCTTTCCGATCCGTGACGACATCCCGGTGATGTTGGAAAACGAAGCCCGCACCCTCAGCCCGGAAGAGAAGGCCAGGCGTCCGCAATGAGTTTTGTTGTTGTGATTCCTGCCCGCTACCAGTCGGCCCGCCTGCCGGGCAAGCCGCTGCTGGACATTGCCGGCAAACCCATGATTCTGCACGTGGTGGAACGCGCGCGCCGCAGTGCCGCCGCGGCGGTCACCGTGGCCACCGATGACAGCAGAATCCAGGCCGTGTGCGAGGCCGCCGGCGTGCCGGTGTGCATGACCGCCGCCACTCACCAAAGTGGCACTGACCGCATCGAAGAGGTGACTCGCCTGCTGGGCTTGCCAGAGGACCACATCGTGGTCAATGTGCAGGGGGATGAGCCCATGGTGCCGCCCGAAGTCATCAACCAGGTGGCGGACAATCTGCGGCTGCACGCACAAGCCGGTATTTGCACACTGTATGAACCGCTGCGGGACGCGGCTGAATTCCATAACCCCAATATCGTCAAACTGGTTACCGACGGCGACGGCTATGCGCTGTATTTTTCCCGCGCGCCGATTCCCTGGCCCCGCGATGAAGCCATCGCCGCCGCCACGCATCAGGTGCTGCCCGCCACCCTGCGGGCGCGACGCCATGTGGGACTCTATGCCTACCGGGTGTCGGTGCTGCGGCAGTTCGTGCGCTGGCCGGCGGCGGATCTGGAACAATGCGAAAAGCTGGAGCAGTTGCGGGCCATGTGCCATGGGGTCCGTATCCATGCCGACCTTGCCTGCGTCCACATTCCGCCGGGTGTCGATACCGAAGCGGATCTGTTCCATGTGCGCGCCTTGCTGCAGGAGGGGAGTCATGAGTGAGCCCCGTGTTTCCGTGCTGATGGTATGCCTGGGCAATATCTGCCGCTCGCCCACCGCCGAGGCGGTGTTTCAGCAGCGCCTTGAGCAGCGTGGCTGGCACGCCCATGTGCAGGTGGACTCCGCCGGTACTGGCGACTGGCACGTGGGGGAGGCGCCGGACCGGCGCTCCCAGCAACATGCGGCCAAACGCAGCTATCGCCTGGCCCACTTGCGCGCGCGCCAGGTGAGACTGGCGGATTTCGAGGTTTTTGACTACATCCTGGCCATGGACCGGCAAAACCTGCGCGACCTGGAAGTCCTCTGTCCAGAACCGCTGCGGCACAAGCTCAGCCTGTTCCTGGCGCCCATCAATGGCCCGGATGAAGTACCCGATCCGTATTATGGCGGCGCCCAGGGTTTCGAGCAGGTATTGGACCTGGTGGAAGCCGCCAGCGACGCCTGGCTCGAACACCTGGCCGCCAGACATCCCTTGCCCTGATCAGTATGTCCATGCAGATTCTGGAAAACTTCAATCTCAAGCACTTCAATACCTTCCATGTGTCGGCCCATGCCCGCTACTTCGTGGCGGTCTCCAGCATCGATGAGTTGCGGGAAGCCTTGCGCTTCCGCCAGCAACACCAACTGTCTTACATGCTGATAGGACAGGGCAGCAACCTGCTGTTCAAGCAGGACTTCCCCGGCCTGGTGATAGAACTGGACATCAAGGGCATAGAGGTGGTGCAGGAAACCGCCGAGCATGTGTTCGTGGAGGTGGCCTGCGGCGAGATCTGGCATGACTTCGTCATGTATTGCCTGGATCACGACTGGTTCGGGCTGGAAAATCTTTCCCTGATTCCCGGCACCGTGGGCGCGGCGCCGGTGCAGAACATCGGCGCCTACGGTGTTGAACTCGCCGACGTGCTGTATTCCGTCCATGCCATGGAAATCGCCAGTGGCGACAGCGTTGACTTCAGCAATGACGAATGTGAATTCGATTATCGTGACAGTGTGTTCAAAAATCGTCTGAAAGATCGTTACATCATTTGCAGCGTGGTGTTCCGCCTTGGCAGGAAGGCTGATATCAATCTCGCTTATCCCTCCCTGGCCCAGGCTCTGGCCCACTTGCCTCCGGAAGACATCACCCCGAGGCTGGTGAGTGAAACTGTGTGCCGGATTCGCGCCAGCAAACTGCCCGATCCGGGCGTGTTGGGCAACGCCGGCAGTTTTTTCTGGAATCCGGTGTTGGAAAAAACTGACTTCGATGCCCTCAAGCAGCGCTATCCCGACATCGTCGGCTATCCCACCACGGGCAGCCGGGTCAAGGTGCCTGCCGCCTGGCTGATCGAGAAGGCCGGCTGGAAGGGCTACCGCGAAGGCGATGTCGGCGTCCACAGCGAACATGCCCTGGTGCTGGTCAATCATGGCAGTGCCAGCGGCGCGGCCCTGGTGGCGCTGTCGGAGAAAATTCAGCACTCGGTGCGCGACTTGTTTGGCATCCAGCTGTGGCCGGAAGTTCGCATTGTGTAGCTCGGCTGTTGCACCAATCTCCCCGCGGCAACCACCTCGGCTCAAGTCCTGGACTGGAACGCCCTCACAACGGAATACTGGAGCAGCATCCGGGCCAGATTGGGCAAGCTTGTCATCCCCCGCCGCAGGAGGGCTATACTGGCCGCCAATGTCATCACCCGAGTCCACACGTCGGGTTTATCACGGGGGGTAGCAATCATGGCAAGAATGTTGGGTTTCGGTCAGCCGGTTGGGCAGATCGTGCAAATGGCCTATGTGGTGGAAGATATTCAGGCCGCCATCGACTGGTGGGTGATCGAGGCCAAGGTGGGGCCCTGGTTTCTCAATGACAGCTTTCTCGGCCCTGGACATCTCTACCGGGGCACTCAGACCAATGCCGATATCGCGCTGGCCATGTCCTTTGCCGGCAGCATGAATATCGAATTGATCCAGCCCAAGGATGCCAATCCCTCGGTCTACAAGGAAATCATCGACCGCCGGGGCTTTGGCTTTCACCATGTGGGCATTGCCGTGGAGGATCTGGAAGCGGCGCGGCGCGAATACGAGGCGCGCGGATTCCAGGTCGCCTTCACCGCGCCAGTGGGCAGCGGCGCCGTCTACTACATGGATGATGGCCGCAACGAGCCAGGTTTCATCGAACTGTTCGAAGCCAACGCGGCCATGGATCAGGCATTCACCAATTGGTGGCGGCAGACGGTGGACTGGGATGGTGACAACCCCGTGAGGGCGTTCTAGCCCTGGATGCGACACCAGACCACCTCATGAGCAGCAGCGGATTCGACTCAGCACACTTTCTCAAGCACGCGCCCACCCGGCCCGGGGTCTACCGCATGTACGGCGCCCAGGGAGAACTGCTGTACGTGGGCAAGGCCCGCAACCTGAAGAAGCGCCTGGCCAACTACTTCAAGGGCGGGGCCATGGACAGCAAGACCATCGCCCTGGTCAACCGCATCGAGCAGATCGAAACCACCATCACCAACAGCGAGACCGAGGCCCTGCTGCTGGAGCAGAACCTGATCAAGGAGCAGCGGCCGCCGTACAACATCATGCTCAGGGACGACAAGTCCTACCCCTATATCTTCCTCTCCGACGAAACCTATCCGCGCCTGGATCTGCATCGGGGCGCCAGGAAAAAGGCGGGCCGCTACTTCGGGCCTTTTCCCAGTGCTGGCGCGGTGCGCGAGAGCCTGGCGCTGCTGCAGAAAGTGTTCCATGTGCGCCAGTGCGAGGACAGCGTGTTCCGCAACCGCACCCGGCCCTGCCTGCAATACCAGATCAAGCGCTGCTCCGGGCCCTGCGTCAACCTGGTGAGTCCCGAGGACTATGCCGAGGATGTGCGCCATTCCGTGATGTTCCTGGAAGGCAGGAACGACCAGATCGCGGCGGAACTGAGCAGCAAGATGGAAAGCCTGGCCCAGCAGATGCGCTTCGAGGAAGCGGCGGTGCTGCGTGATCAGATCAAGGATCTGCGCATGATCCAGGAGCGCCAATACGTGGACGGCGAGAAAGGCGACGTGGATGTGCTGGCGGTGGCGGAGCAGGGCGGCATCGTCTGTGTCCACATCGTCTTCGTGCGTGGCGGCCGGGTGCTGGGCAACAAGCATTACTACCCCAAGCTGGTGCTGGAAAATCAGCCGGGGCAAGTGATGCATGCCTTCATCGGCCAGTTCTACTTGCGCCCTGGCGGGCAGCACAGCACCCCCAGGGAACTGATTGTGAGTCATGAGCCGGAGGAGCGGGAAGCCCTGGAAGACGGCCTGGAGTATCTGAACCAGCGCCGCATCCCCATTCGCCACAAGGTGCGCGCCCATCGCCAGCAGTGGTTGGCGCTGGCCATCACCAATGCCGAAAACGGCGCTCTCGGCCGTCTCAACAGCCGCCAGAGCCAGCAGGCCCGGTTCGAGGCCTTGCGCCTGGCCCTGAGCCTGGATGAGATGCCCAAGCGCCTGGAATGCTTCGATATCAGCCACAGTTCGGGGGAAGCCACGGTGGCCTCCTGCGTGGTGTTCGATCAGAACGGGCCGCTGAAGTCGGATTACCGCCGCTTCAACATCGAGGGCATCACCCCTGGGGATGACTACGCCGCCATGGAGCAGGCCCTCAGGCGCCGCTACAACCGCCTCAAGAAGGGCGAGGCGCCGTTGCCGGACTTGCTGGTGATCGACGGCGGCAAGGGGCAGTTGGGTCAGGCTGAAAAAGTGCTGCAGGACTTGACCATTCCCGATGTGCGCCTGCTGGGCATTGCCAAGGGGGTGAGCCGCAGGGCAGGGCAGGAGACCCTGATCCTGGGCCACAGCCATGCCGAGGTGGCCTTGCCCCAGGAGTCTCCGGCCCTGCATTTGTTGCAGCACCTGCGGGACGAGGCCCACCGCTTTGCCATCACCGCGCATCGCGAACGGCGTGGCAAGAAGCGCACCCGCAGCTTCCTGGAGGAGATTCCCGGCATCGGGCCCAAGAAGCGGCGCGAGCTCATTCGTTACTTCGGTGGCCAGCAGGAAATCCAGCGCGCCAGCCTGCAGGACTTGCAGCGGGTGCCGGGTATCAGCAAGGCCCTGGCGGAAACCATCCACGACCACCTCCACCCCCTGTAGCAGCGAGCCCTGCTCGCGACATAGGGCACGGTCGCCCGCGGGGCAGG
>JBJHAY010000261.1:0-5189 GCA_050485205.1 Gammaproteobacteria bacterium | reverse complement strand
GGCGGTTGGCGTGATAAACCAGGGCTTCGCGAGCCTCCGGCTTGAGGTCGGACTTGTCGAAGTCAAAGTAGAAAACAGTGATGGCCAGCATTTCCTGCTCGCGCAACTGCTCGGCGCTGAGAGCCGGAGCGGTTTGAGCGGGAGCCGGAGCAGCGGGAGCCGGAGCCGCCGTTTCCGTGGTGGCAGTGTCAGAGCCGGTTGAGCTACAGGCGGCCAACGTGGTAACCACGGCCGCGGCGATACCCAATTGGAAGAGTTTCTTGACTTGCATACTTGCTTTCCTCGTTAGTTAGGCCTTTCGGCCCATAGTGTGGTTTGGTTACAACAACCTACCCCGCCCCGCCCCATTTTCCGGTTTAATCCAAGAACGGAGACCACGCGGGTTCTCTGACATCGCCTTGCGCGGATGGTAGCTGGAACTTGACCCTTCCGTCAATTGAGACAGCGCTCAAAATCCCTCTATTTCCAGCTTTCGTCGCGTAAAGCACCATGCTGGCATTGGGCGCTATGGTGGGCGACTCATCCAGCGTGGTATCAGTCAGAATTCTGATGGTGCCGCGCTCGAAATTCATCAGCGCGATATGAAAAGTGTCATTGGTGTCGTAACGGTGCACCAGGATGAGATTTTGACCGTCCGGCAAGACCCTGCCGCGTGAGTTATAAGTGCCTTCAAAGGTCACCCTTTCCACGAAACGGGTATCAAGATGCACCTGGTAAATCTGGGGCCGGCCATTACCTCCCTGTTCAGAGGTATAAATCAGTGAACGACCATCAGGCATCCAGCTGGGCTCGGTATCAATGGCAAAATGGGTGGTGATTCGGTCCAGTTGCCGCGTTCTCAAATCCATGACGTAAATGTCGGGATTGCCGTCCTTCGACAACACCATGGCCATGCGATTGCCATCGGGAGACCAGGTCGGGGAGCTGTTGATACCGGGAAAATCCGTGATCCGCTCGCGCTGCCCAGTCTGCAGGTCCTGGATATAGATACGCGGATAGGTGCTCTCGAAGGATACATAGGCGATGCGTCTGCCATCCGGCGCCCAGGATGGCGACATGATCGGCTCCTTGGAACGCAGCAATACCTGGGGCCTGCCACCATCGGCATCGGCGATGTTGAGCTGGTAATCAATATCATTGGCAGCGCGCTGCTGCGCGGTTATGTAAAGAATCTTGGTGGAAAATGCACCACGAACGCCGGTGACGCGTTCATAAATGACATCACTGATCTGATGGGCAATATCACGCAATTGCCCTTCTCCGCCGCTGATCACCTCACCCAGCACACGCTGCTCGCGCAGCACGTCAAAAAACTCATATTGCACCTGGTAAAGATCGCTGTTGTCGGCACGAACCACCTTGCCGATCACTAGATAGTCAGCTCCCAGGAAGCGCCAATCACGGAAGAAAACCTCATTGCGTTCATGTGGCGTGCTGAGCATGTTGCGTTCGTCGATGGGAGCAAACTGGCCGCTATTGCGCAGATTGTTGCCAATAATGGAAGGGATGTTTTCCGGCAGCACACCAAAACCCTGCCACTGGAACGGCACCACGGCTATCGAGACGGGATTCTCCACACCCTGGGTAATTTCGATGGTGAGTTGTGCTCTGGCAAGACCTGGCACGAGGCACAGGAGCAGCAACATAATTCTTGTCAGCATGATGGTCACCTTAGTAGATCTTCTGGTCTGAACAATAAATTGAAGGTACGGAAATTGCGTTCGAACAACGCATTGGGCATGTCCCGCAATTCTGGAAAGCGCTGAGCCCGGTTCACCGCGTTCACCGCGGAACGGTCGAAGGCGGCATCGCCGCTGGACTGCAACACCTGCACATCCACCACTTCTCCGGTTGGTACCAGCCGCACCCGCAGCAGCACCATCATCTCATTGCGGGCACTTGGCGGGCGCGACCAGTTAGCAGCAACAGTATCATGAATGATGCCGATGTAGGCACTGATCATGTCGTTTTCACCCGCCTGTTGGGCTTCCCGCTGGGCTGCCTGCTGCCGCGCCAATTCCTGCTGACGCGCGGCTTCCTGTTGCCGGGCCTGCTCCTCGCGCCGTGCCTGTTCCGCTCTTGCCTGCTCCTGGGCTCGGCGTTCAGCCGCTTCCCTTTCCTGACGCGCGCGCTCTGCCTGTTGTTGTTGTGCCTGACGCGCAGTTTCTTCGGCGCGTGCTCGCGCGGCGGCTTCATCACGGGCACGTTGCTGTTCCGCCGCGCGCTGCTGTTCGGCGGCGCGTTGCTGTTCCTGCCGTTGCTGCTCAGCCCGTTGCTGCGCGGCCCGCTGCTGAGTTTGCTGCTGTTCGATGCGTCGCATCCTCTGTGGGTTTTCCCGGCTCAGGGCCGCCGCCACGTAAGTTGGCCGCTCGATGCGCATGAAGTCATCAGGCTGAAAATTTCTATCAAGCAGAAAATAGACCAGCGCGGCATGCAACAGGATCGCCGTGGCGCCAGCAACCGGATAGCCTTCTCCCTTGAGCAGCAAGTCAAACATGGGTGTTTCAGTCACCTCCCGGCGGCTGGGTAACCAGCCTCACGGACTCGGCACCGGCCCCCTCCAGGGTCGCCAGCAAATTCATCACCACGCCGTAATTGATGGAAGCATCCGCTTCCAGAAATACCGGCACGGTGGCGTTCTGGCGCAGAATGCGTTCTACACTGTCTCCAATATTCTCCAAGGCCACGGGTTCTTGACCTTCGTCGGTCGAACCAAGACTGATGAAGTAATTGCCGTCTGCATCAATGGACACCACAAGACTGAGGTCATCGCTGTCCGGCACGATTTCCGCATTGGCCTTGGGCAAGTCCACCTTGATACCCTGAGTCATGAGTGGCGCGGTGACCATGAACACAATGAGCAATACCAACATCACGTCGATGAGGGGGATCATGTTGATGTCCCCCATCAGTTTGCGCCGTTGTCTACCATGTGCGTCCATCAGCTTCTTTCCGTGGTTCTGCGACTGTGGGCCTGCCGGTGCAGGATGCTGGAAAATTCATCGTTGAAGGTGATGTAACTGTGGGTGATGGAATCCAGCTTGGCGGCGTAGCGGTTGTAGGCAATGTAGGCCGGAATCGCCGCGAAGAGACCCATTGCCGTGGCAATCAGCGCTTCCGCGATGGGCTGGGCCACCACCGCCAGGGTTGCCTGGCTCTGATTGGAGAGACCGATGAAAGCGGTCATGATGCCCCAGACTGTTCCAAACAAGCCCACATAGGGAGAAACCGAGCCAATGGTGGCAAGAATGGGCAGATGCTTGCCTAGAATCTGTTCTTCACGATAAAGCGCCACGCGCATGGCACGCTGAGCACCTTCCATGACGGCTTCAGAGTCGATGCCCGGCTGTTGCCGCAGTCTGGTGAACTCCTTGAATCCAGAACGAAACAGATTTTCCATGCCAATCACCGCCACGTTGCCCTTGCGGGTGGAACCCTCCCGAAACAGCTGGCTCAAATCCATGCCGGACCAGAAGCGCTTTTCAAAGATGAAGACTTCCTTTTCGGCATCCGTCAGGATCATCCACTTCTGCACGATGATGACCCATGACAATACAGACATGGCAAGCAACAACAACATCACCAACTGCACCGTCAAGGTGGCACCGGCAATCAGACTCCATATACTCATTGACTCATTCATTGACTGCCTCTTGCATTACTTCTCCTGCCCGCCATTACAAAAAAACGCCATTCTGCCAGATTTACCATCAAATGATAGACATTCCCCATACTCTTTTATTGAAGGAAGCTATCGCCCAGCAACTCATTCAAACAAGTCCGCCGCCGCGCCCTTCTGTTCGATTTTAAGTCCGAAATGCCGATAGGCAAATTGAGTCACCACCCGGCCACGAGGGGTACGCATGATGAAGCCCTGCTGAATCAGGAACGGTTCGAGTACATCCTCAACCGTGCCTTTTTCCTCGCTGATTGCCGCGGCAATGCTTTCAATGCCAACTGGCCCCCCGTCGAATTTTTCGATCATGGTCATGAGCAGGCGCCGGTCCAGGTGGTCAAAACCATTACGGTCGATGCTGAGCATGTCCAAGGCCTGACAGGCCGTGGCGCCATCAATGCGGCCATCGCTTTTCACTTCGGCGAAATCCCTCACCCGGCGCAGCAGGCGGTTGGCTATACGTGGCGTGCCCCGGGAGCGGCGGGCGATTTCCAGGGTTCCCTCGCTGTCGCAATAGGCGCCCAGAATCTGCGCGGCCCTCGCCACGATTCTCGCCAGCTCATCCACTGAGTAGAATTCAAGCCTTTGTACAATACCGAAACGATCACGCAGGGGCGAGGTCAACAGGCCGGCGCGGGTGGTGGCTCCCACCAGGGTGAAACGTGGCAGATCAAGCTTCAGGGAACGGGCGGCGGGGCCTTCGCCGATGACGATGTCCAATTGATAATCTTCCATGGCCGGATACAGTATCTCCTCCACCACTGGACTCAGACGATGAATTTCATCGATGAACAGCACGTCCCCTTCTTCAAGGTTGGTCAACATGGCGGCAAGATCTCCGGCTTTTTCCAGCACCGGACCCGAGGTACTTTTCAGGGACACGCCCATTTCATTGGCGATGATGTTGGATAGCGTGGTCTTGCCGAGGCCGGGAGGTCCGAAAATCAGGGTATGGTCCAGTGCCTCGCCACGCTTGCGGGCCGCGCCAATGAATATCTCCATTTGTTCCTTGACGGCTTCCTGGCCAATATATTCCCGCAAGCGGGCGGGCCTGATCGCGCGATCCTGCTGATCCTCCGGTCCCAGTGCACTGGCGGAGATGATGCGGTCTTCCTCAATCATATATATGTACAAGTCGCATGTTCAGATAGTGTATTGCCGCCTAACTCCATTCATGGGCAGGCATTATCATGGCGCGGAACTGAATCCACCCTGAACCAAGTATTGTGTGGTACTCCGGAACCGCTGAACGTCACCACAATTATGGTTTCAACCCATGTTTTTCAAGGCAAGCCGCAGCAGTGACTCGCTTTCCAGCACCTTGCCATCCTGCTCCAGCTGCTTGCGGGCGCCCGCCACCGACTTGGCGGCCTCCTGGGGCTTGTAACCAAGTGCCACCAAAGCACTTTCCGCCTCCTGCACACTGTCCCCACCGGCCGTCCCCGCCAGCGGCGTGAAACCAGAGCCGGCCTCGGGCTGCCACTCCTTGAGTTTGTCCCTGGCCTCCATGATC
>JBJHAY010000260.1:582-5201 GCA_050485205.1 Gammaproteobacteria bacterium | reverse complement strand
GGAGAAGTTCCGTGATGAGGGCCGCGATGTTCTGTTGTTCGTTGACAACATCTATCGTTATACCCTGGCGGGAACCGAAGTGTCAGCATTGCTGGGCCGCATGCCTTCCGCGGTGGGTTATCAGCCGACCCTGGCCGAGGAAATGGGCGTATTGCAGGAAAGAATCACTTCCACCAAGACTGGTTCCATCACCTCCATTCAGGCGGTATACGTGCCCGCGGACGACCTGACCGACCCCTCGCCCGCCACCACTTTCGCCCACTTGGATGCCACCGTGGTACTGTCCCGTGACATCGCCCAGCTTGGTATCTATCCCGCCATCGATCCGCTGGACTCCACATCGCGTCAGCTGGACCCGCTGGTGATTGGCCAGGAGCACTATGAAGTGGCCCGCGGCGTGCAGTCCATCCTGCAGCGTTACAAGGAATTGAAGGACATCATTGCCATTCTGGGCATGGATGAGCTCTCCGAGGAAGACAAGCTGGCGGTAAACCGCGCCCGTAAAGTGGAAAGATTCTTCTCCCAGCCCTTTACCGTGGCGGAAGTCTTCACCGGCAGCCCTGGCAAGTATGTTGCCCTCAAGGACACCATCAGGGGCTTCAAGGCCATCCTGGCGGGTGAATACGACGATCTGCCGGAGCAGGCGTTCTACATGGTGGGCAGCATCGACGAAGCGGTGGAAAAGGCCAAGAAACTCAAGGCCAAGTGACCCGGAACCGAGACTTCTTGATTCCGGCAAACGCAGAGAGAACCGATCATGGCAATAACGATACATTGTGACATCGCCAGCGCCGAGGAAAAGATCTTTTCCGGCCTTGTGGAATACGTAGTGGCAACCGGCACCTATGGTGACCTGGGTATCTACCCTGGCCACGCTCCGCTGTTGACAGCGCTTATTCCCGGCCCTGTCAGGCTGGTCAAGGATGGTGGCGAGGAAGAAATATTCTATGTCTCCGGAGGCTATCTGGAAGTGCAGCCGTGGATGGTGAACATTCTTGCCGACACCGCGGTACGCGCTCACGATGTTGATGAAGCCAATGCCATCGAAGCCAAGAAGGAGGCGTTGGAAGCCATTACCCGACAAACAGCGGAGTTCGAATACTCCAGGGCTGCCAGCCAATTGGCGGAAGCGGCGGCGCGTCTGCGGACAGTGCAGCAATTACGCAAGAAGCTGGGTGGCTGACGAGCTCACGCGGTAGATAAAGGATGCATGGAAACCAGATGCATTGAAAACAAAGGTAGCTTCGGCTACCTTTTTTTTTATATTCTCATGAGCAAGGCTGTGCTTTGAGCATGGCAGTAAATGGGTTTTCCAAGGGCTGAGCGCGGTTGTTGGTGAAGAGGGTGCAATCCTGCAATGACTAAAGTGAATGTAGTGGTATTGGCCGCGGGCAAGGGCACGCGCATGTATTCAAGCAAGCCCAAAGTTCTGCATGAACTCGGTGGCAAAGCCTTGTTGCAGCATGTGGTGGACACGGCATTGTCACTGGATGCCACCAGCATTCATATAGTGGTTGGGCATGGCGCCGACAAGATCCGCGACAACATTCATTCGCCACGAACTCATTTCGTCACCCAGGAACCACAATTGGGTACTGGTCATGCGGTCCAGCAGGCTTTGCCTGGACTGGAGCAGGACGCCGTCGCACTGGTGCTGTACGGGGATGTTCCCCTGATCAGGAGAGAAACACTCCTGGCCTTGCTCCAGGGCGTGGATCAGAACAGCATGGGAGTGTTGACAGCCAGAGTGCCTGATCCACGCGGACTTGGCCGCATCCTGCGCAATGATAACAATGAGGTGGTGCGAATAGTCGAGGAAAAGGATGCAGACGAATCCCAGCGTAGCATCGATGAAATCAATACCGGCATCATGGCTATCCCCGTCAGCCGTTTGACACAGTGGCTACCCAGATTGTCCGCCAACAATGCCCAAAAGGAATATTACCTGACAGACGTAGTGGCAATGGCGGTAAAGGATGGTTGTGAAATCAAAACCACACACTGTGACCCAGTGGAGGCAAGTGGCATCAATAACCGGCTGCAATTATCAGAAATAGAACGCTATTTCCAATTTAATATAGCTCGTGAATTGATGTTGGCAGGGGTAACACTAAAGGACCCGGCGAGGATCGATGTCCGTGGAAACTTGACGACAGGGCAAGACGTCGAAATAGATATCAACAACATTTTTATTGGCGATGTCACACTTGGAAATAATGTAATTATTGGTCCAAATTGTGTAATAACCAATAGCGTGATTGCCGATGGAAGTGTTATTAACGCCAATACTGTAATAGAAGATTCCCGCGTTGGTCGCAATTGCCAGATTGGTCCCTATGCCAGGGTGAGGCCCGGGACGGAACTTGCGGAAGAGGTAAAGTTGGGCAACTTCGTGGAAACAAAAAAAGCCCGCGTTGCAAGAGGCAGCAAGATCAATCATTTGAGTTATGTCGGCGATACGGTAATGGGCGAAAATGTCAATGTCGGTGCCGGCACCATCACCTGCAACTATGACGGTGTGAACAAGTTTCTCACTGAAATTGGCGATGATGTCTTCATTGGTTCAAATACCGCGCTGGTAGCGCCAGTAAAAGTGGCGGCAAGGGCCACCATTGGCGCCGGTTCGGTAATTACCAAGGAAGTAATGGAGAATCAACTGGCTATAGCCAGGGGCAGGCAAAGCAATATAGACGGCTGGAAACGGCCACAAAAGAAGCAATAGAGGTTCTTTTTCATGTGTGGAATCGTAGGCGCAATCGGACAAAGACAGGTTTCCGCAATTTTGCTAGAGGGCCTCAAGCGCCTGGAATACCGCGGATATGACTCAGCGGGACTGGCGTTGGTGGATGGCAAGAAAAATGATGCGATCAGTGTCATCAAAACAGTAGGCAAGGTTGATGCACTGAAGGAAGCCCTCAGCAGCAAGCCTGCAAAAGGCAACCTGGGGATTGCCCATACCCGGTGGGCCACGCATGGGAAACCCAGTGAAACCAATGCTCACCCCCATGTTTCCGGTGACAACATCGCCGTGGTACACAATGGCATCATCGAAAATTATGCGGAAATTCGCGCTGATCTTGAAGGCAAGGGTTATCGCTTCATTTCAGAAACAGATACTGAAGTCATTGCCCATCTGATTCACCACATGCAAAAAACCAGCGGAGAGTCGCTGCTGGACGTAGTCAAGGCGGCCGTGCAAAAACTGTCAGGGGCCTATGGCCTGGCTGTAATAGATCGCAACAAACCAGATCGCATCGTGGTGGCGCGCAGTGGTAGTCCCTTGATCATTGGTGTCGGCATCGAGGAGAATTTTGTTGCCTCCGATCCCCTGGCATTGGGACGGGTGACGGACAGGTTCATCTATCTGCAGGAAGGCGATATAGCCGAAATCACGGCTACCACCATCGGAATCTGGAATCGTGGCGAGAAGGTAAATCGGGAAGCATCCCGTCTGTCCCAGGACATGAGCAGCGTGACCAAGGGCCGCTTCCGCCACTTCATGCTCAAGGAAATCTTTGAACAGCCAGATGTCATCAGGGATACATTGGATGGACGCATAAGCAAGACACATGTTCTTGAACAGGCATTTGGTATTGAAGCAAACCAGGTGTTTGATCAGGTCGAGCAAGTTCAAATAGTGGCATGCGGTACTAGTTACCACGCTGGATATGTGGCCAAGTACTGGCTGGAAAATGTTGGAGGCATTCCATGCGCGGTGGATATTGCCAGTGAATACCGATACAAGCGCGTCATCGTTCCCCGCAATTGTCTCTTTGTGTGTATTTCGCAATCTGGTGAAACAGCGGACACCCTGGCGGCATTGCGCTTTGCCAGGGAGGCCGGTTACCTCTCGACCTTGGCTATCTGCAACGTACCCAACAGCTCATTGGTGCGTGAAGCGCAGCTCTGCATCATGACTCTGGCCAAGCGCGAAGTGGGAGTGGCGTCCACCAAGGCGTTTACCACGCAGTTGACGGTATTGGCCTTGCTGACAATTGCCTTGGCCAAGCGCTTTGGCTTGAGCGAGGCCAGGGAGGCAGCCTTGGTTGATGAGCTCAATTCTCTTCCCGAGGTTGTCAGGAAAACCCTGGAACTGGACGAGGAAATCAAGCAAGTCTCCCTGGCATTCGCGGAAAAACGTCATGCTTTGTTTCTCGGCCGTGGTATCCAATACCCGGTTGCCAAGGAAGGCGCGTTGAAGCTCAAGGAAATCTCCTACATTCACGCAGAAGCCTATCCTGCCGGCGAACTGAAGCATGGACCGTTGGCGCTGGTGGACAAGGACATGCCAGTGGTGGCGGTGGCGCCAAACGATGAACTGTTGGAAAAGCTCAAGTCCAACCTGCAGGAAGTCAGCGCCAGGGGTGGCAAGCTCTTTGTCTTCGCTGATGAACAGGCGGGCTTCACCGAGGATGAAGGCATACGGGTCATCAACGTTCCCCACAGTGGGGAAATGATGGCGCCACTGGTCTACACCATTCCGCTGCAATTGCTGTCCTATCATGTGGCGGTACTGAAAGGCACTGACGTCGATCAGCCGCGCAACCTGGCGAAATCAGTCACGGTGGAATAATTTAATGACCACAGGTGATTGTTTGTTGAGGATGGATCTTCAACAG
>JBJHAY010000260.1:0-572 GCA_050485205.1 Gammaproteobacteria bacterium | reverse complement strand
ACTTGGCAATAATTATTTCTGTTCAACAAGATGATCAGGGATGTGGAGCAGTTGGTTGGGTGCTGGATTCACAATAACCCGATGCAAAAAAACTGAGGTAGTGTTTCAGTTCAATTCGGTTTTGCTACCACGGCTGGTGCCGGAACGGAGCGAGCGCAGGCTGCGGTTGAGGCGGCGCAGGTGGTCCTTGAGCTTGTCGCCGCGATGCTGGGCCACTCCCATGGCCAGCACATCAATCACCACCAGATGGGCAATGCGTGAGGAGACCGGGGTGAAAATGTGGTGATTCTCCACCACATTGATGTGGATTGGCAGAGCGCACAACTCGGCCAGCGGGGTGCCATGGGGAACCAGACCGATGACGGTGGCGCCAGCCTCTGTGGCCAGCTTGACACTCTGGATCAAGGCCTTGGTGCGGCCGGATTGGGAGATTGCAAACACCACATACAGCTCCTTGAGGTAAATGGTGCTCACATACTTCACAAAACCATTTCCCTGAAAAAGCTTCTGCAAATCGCCAAGGGTTAAAAGCCGCTTCTCCACCTTTTCCAGTTCTTTTTCTAATTCCTTTT